>JAEZXM010000228.1 GCA_023419875.1 Pseudomonadota bacterium
GGTAAGGCTGGGCCGACGCGCCGAGGCCGCCCGGGCGATGGCGCGGCTGAGCGGTGGGCCGCTCGGCGATGCCGCCGCCTACTGGCAAGGGCGGCTCGTGGGCGGCGCCCGGCAGCGGCTCCTCTACGAGAAGGCCGCGGCGCTCGGCGGAGACGGCTGGTACGGGCTCCTCGCCCGCGCGAGGCTCGCCGCGCTCGGCCACCCCGTATCGAGGCCGGAGCGTCCAACCCCGCGCCCCCTCCCCGAGATCCTCGACGCGGGCGCAGCCACCTCGTTCGCGATCTCCGTGGAGCTCCTCGGCCTGGGGCTCGAGGAGGCGGGGCTCGACGAGCTGCGCGAGCTCGCCGGGTCGTCCCGGGCTCGCGCGGCCGCGCCCCACCTCGCGCAGCTCGCGGCGTTCGCCGGGGACGCCGAGCTGCCCTTCCGGATGGCGCGCGACTACCTCGGCACGAGCCGGCGCGCTCTGCGCTGGGGGCACCCCGAGCCGCACCGCTCGATCGTCGAGGCGGCATCCTCAGCCGCCGGCGTCGACCCGGCGCTCGCGCTCGCCGTCATGCGCCGCGAGTCCAACTTCCGCCCGGCGATCCGCAGCCACGCCGGCGCCGAAGGGCTGCTGCAGCTCCGTCCGGCGACCGCCGAGCGGATGACCGCGCTGCTGGGGTTGCCGCCGGGCGCCTCGGCCCGCCTCGGAGATCCCGCGGTCAACCTGCCGCTCGGGATCCAGTACCTGGGCCTCCTGCTCGCCCGGTTCCAGGATCCGGCGCCGGCGCTCGCGGGCTACAACGGCGGCCCGCGACCCGCCGCAGCCTGGGTGCGGGCGCGCGAGGGAATGCCGCTCGACGAGTGGGTCGAGTGCATCCCGTTCCGCGAGACGCGCCAGTACGTGAAGCTCGTGCTCTCGGACTGGGACGTGTATCGCGAGCTCGCGGGTGCGCCGCCGGCCCCGGTCGATCCGGCGCGTCCCATGCCGTCTCCGCTTCCGGGCGTCGCGTTCTGACCGGCCTCACCCCTCGCAGCCCTGCGTCGCCTGGAGGATCGCATCGCCCATCCGCCGCAGCACGGAGGGGGTGATGCCGTGGAACTCGCGCAGCTCCTCCGGGGTCCGCGGCCGGGCACGCGCGAGCGCGATGAGCGTGTGATCGCCCAGGACCTTGAAGGGCGGACGGTCGGAAGCGCGGGCCCGCTCCTCCCGCGCGAGGTACAACGCCCGAAGGACCTTCGAGCCGGCCGGGTCCAGCTCCCGCGCCCCCTTGATCCGACGCCAGCCCTCCTCGTCGAAGACCCGCTCGCGCGGCACCGCCGACGCGATACGGGCAAACTCCTCGCGCGCCGGCGCGAGGAGGCCACGCTGCTCGAGCTCGGCCGAGAGCCGCGCGTGCAGCGGGAGGAGGTAGTGGGTGTCGAGGGCGGCGTAGGCGAGCTGCTCCTGCGTGAGCGGACGGCGCCCCCAGTCCGACCGCTGAAAGCCCTTCGCGAGCCTCACGCCGAAGTGGACCTCCACCACCGCCGCGAGCCCGAGCCCCGCGTGCCCGAGGCGTCGCGACGCCACCATCGTGTCGAACAGCCGGGGGAACCGCCATCCGTACTCCCGTCGCAGACAGCGCACGTCGTAGTCGGCGCCGTGCAGGACCATCTCCCTGCCGTCGCAGAAGACGCCGGCGAGCGGCGTCACGTCCACCGCCAGCGGATCCACCACCCAGTCGGCCTCGCGGGTGGAGACCTGGAGGAGACACACGCGCTCCCGGTACACGTGGAAGCTGTTGGACTCGGTGTCCAGGGCGACGACCGGCTCGGCGCGGAGAGCGTCCACGAGCTGGGCCAGCGACGCAGGGTCGGCGATCAACTTCGGCGGGGACACGGACTCCACGGGTCGGATTCTAGCGCAGGACGCCGGTCGGCCGCCCGGGGGACGGCCCCCACCGCCTCGTGCGCTCCCTGGGTGGTCAGGGCTTCGCCTCCGCGTGTGGGGTGATCGCGCCTTGCCGCTTGTCCGGGCCGCGGCGCGGGCGGTACGCTCGGGTCGATGAAGCAGAGCCCTCGAGCATCCCCGATCTCCGCTGCCCTGCGCGTGAAGGACATGGCGGTCGATCTGGCCAGCGACCTGGCGGAGGGATATCGAAAGTCCACCCGCTACGCGCGGATGCGTGGCGCGGTGGTGGCGGGCTGGATCCTCGTTTCCGTGCTGCTCTTCTTGATCGCCCGTCCGCAGTCGAGCGAGTACCGGAACTCGCTCGGCGCCAACGCGGTCGTGTCGGAGGGGCTCATGGGAGACAAGAGCATCCTCTTCTGGAACGACTCCGACGAGATGTGGACGGAGGTGACCGTCACGATCGATGGGAAGTGGGAGTGGAAGACGTCGCATGTCCGCCCGGGCGAGAAGCAGAGCCTGCGCCTCGACCAGTTCACCCACTTCGGCGACCCCGCGCCGCACGGCACTGCGCCGAGGAACCTGGGCATCACCTGTCGCGAGGGCTCGGCCAACCTCTCGCTCGCCCAGGCCCCGCCGTGAAAGAGCGCATCCTCCTCGTGGACGACGACGCGGAGATCTGCCAGTTCCTGCAGGTCTTGCTCGAGCTCGAAGGGTTCGACACCCGAGTGGCGACCTCGGCGACGCAGGCGATGGCCGGGCTCGACGGCTCCCGGGCGGTCCTCCTCGACATCGCCATGCCCGACGTGGACGGGCTGGAACTCTGCCGCCGGATGCGCTCGAGCGGGTATCCAGGCCCGATCCTGATCATCTCCGCACGGCCGGGCGCCGACCTTCCTCGGAAGGCCGACGAGGCCGGCGCGAACGGGTTCGTCCGGAAGCCTTTCGACAACGCCGAGCTGGTCTCGCGGTTGCGCGCGCTGCTGTAGCCCCGGTCCGGGCGTCAACCCTCGTCTTCCGGGCGGACCGGCCGGTCATCCTGCTCGCGCTCCACTGCGTCTTCCCGCCGCTTGCGGGCCTCCGCGCGCGCCGCATCGCGCTTCTCCTCGAGCCTCTCGCGCCGTTTCCGCGACGCCTCCCACCTCGCCTGAACGCGCGCCCGGGCCTGCTCCACCGACATCCGCTGGTTCTTCAGCTCCGCGACCCTCAGCTCGACCGCCGTTGCGATCCGCTCGAGCTTCCGCTCTGCGCGGCTCCGGAACAGCAGGATCTGTGCGGGCTCGGCACGGAGAGGGTCCCGCCTGACCGTCTCGATCGCCTCGACAGCCCTGCGCCGCCGCTCCTCCGCCTCGCGCTCCGCCGTCCGCGCCCGATCCTCCTCTTCGTTCGCGCCAGCGAGCGCTTCGCGCGCCGCCTCCTCGCGCGTCCGCTCGAGCAGGATCAGCTTCCCCATGACCCCCTCCTCCCGCTTCATGACGCGAGCTCCACGAGCCGCGCGACCGTCTCCCCGAAGTCCGCGCCCTCGCTTGCGTCCTGGCGCAGGAAGCTCTCGATCGCGGGCCAGCGCTCCAGCGCGCGATCGGCGGTCGCGTCCGCCCCGCCGCGATACGCACCCATTGCCAGGAGGTCGCGCACGCGTTCGTGCGCCGCAAGCAGCGCGCGGACCCGCTCGGCTGCGGCGTGGTGCTCGGGGGGCACCACCTGGCGCATGGACCGCGAGAGGCTGCGGAGCACGTCCACGGCCGGATAGCGGCCGCCGGCCGCGACCGCGCGATCCAGCACCACATGGCCGTCCAGCGTGCCGCGGACCTCGTCCGCGATCGGCTCCTCCATCTCGTCCCCGGCGACCAGCACCGTGTAGATGGCGGTGATCGAACCGCGTGCCCTGCACCCCGCCCGCTCGAGAAGACGCGGCAGGGCCGAGAAGACCGATGGCGGGTACCCCTGGCGTGCCGGCGGCTCTCCCGCGGCGAGCCCCACCTCGCGCAGCGCCCTCGCGTAGCGCGTGATCGAGTCCACCAGGAGCAGCACGCTTCGTCCCGCCTCCGCGAACCACTCCGCGACGGAGGTGGCGACGTGAGCCGCGCGCAGCCGCACCAGCGCCGGCGCATCGCTCGTGGCCACCACCACGACCGTGCGCGCCAGCCCCTCCGGCCCGAGCGATCCCTCGACGAACTCGCGCACCTCCCGCCCGCGCTCCCCAACGAGCGCCACCACGATCCGTTCGGCGCGGGTGGACCGCGCGATCTGCGCGAGCAGCGTGGACTTCCCCACCCCCGACCCGGCGAAGAGGCCCAACCGCTGCCCCTCGGCGACCGTCGTCAGCGCGTCGATGGCCCGGACGCCCAGGGGCAGAGGACGGTGCAGCGGCGCCCGCGTGAGCGGTGCCGGGGCGGCCCGGTCCACCGCCCACTCCTCGAGCCCGTCCGGCAGGGGTGCGCCGTCCATCGGCCGCCCGAGGCCGTCCAGGATCCTGCCGGTGAGCCCTTCTCCGGCCTGCACCGCGAGCGGCGCGCCCGCCGGCACGACCTCGCTCTCCGGCCCGAGCCCGGCGATCTCGCCGAGCGGCAGAAGCACGATCCGCTCCTCGCGCAGTCCGATCACCTCGGCGGCGATCGGGGCGGCGCCAGGCGTGCGCAGCTCCACCCGATCGCCCAGGCGCGCGCCGCCGGCCGCCGCCTCCACCGTGACCCCGGCGACGCGGGTCACCCGCCCGCGAAGCGGGAGCAGCGGAGCGGCCAGCGCCGCACGGACGGCGGCCAGCCCGTCCCTCACGGCCGCCCCTCCGTTCGAAGGACGGCCTGCTCGAGGAGAGCGAGGCGCGCTTCGATCCGCGCGTCCACCCGGCCCGCCTCGGTCTCGACGATGACGTCCCCGCGGGCGAGGCCGGGATCCTCTCGGAGCACGAGCGCAGGCGCGCGCTCGAGGAGCGATGCCAGGGCGGGCGACGCCGTCCGGAGGAGGACGGCGTCCTCGGGGTGGACGCGGAGGACCACCTCCCGGCGCGTACGGACGGCCTCGAGCGCCCCGCGGGCGAGATCGAGGACGAGCGTGGGATCGATCGCCAGGGCGCGCCCGACGAGCTTCGCCGCCACGGCCAGCGCGACGCCGGCGAGCTCCCGCTCCAGCCCCGAGAGCCGCTGCTCACGTGCCGCGGCGACCTCGGCCAGCGCAGCACCTGCTCGAGCGAGCCCGTAGGCGCGGCCCGCTTCGGCCGCCGCGCGGCGGATCTCTTCACGCTCCGACGCCGCAGCGGCCCGCATCCGCCGCGCCTCCTCCTCCGCCTCCGCGAGAACGACCTTCGCGCGGTCCCTCGCCTCCACGACCAGCCGGTCGAGGAGAGCCCCGGACCGCGCCGCCTTGAGCACGCTCGGCATACCCGGGCCGACTGCACGCGGCGGGCCGGCCTCTCTCGAGTGCAAGCCCTCGTCCATTCGCAGCCTTGGAGCGCCCTCAACCGGCGATCACCCGGCGTCGAGGTCGCCCCGCGGACCTCGGGCCATGCCACGGACCACGAAGACGAGGGATTCACCGCACACGCGACGAGGCCCACCCGTTGCCGGATGGGCCTCGGCAGGACGGCGGAAGCTGTCCTAGGCTGCGTCTCGCTCCACGGGCGTCAGATACCGGTGGAGGAACTGCTTGGTCTTGAGCTCGACCTGGCGCACGCGCTCGCGCGAGACGCCCCACCGCTTCCCGATCTCCTCGAGCGTCCGCGGCTGGTCCTGCTCGAGCCGGTTGTGGACGATGTCCCATCCGAGCTCGCCGATGCGCTTCCGCACCTTGCCGAGCGCGTCGCGGACCTCGCGGTCGCCCTCACCCGCCAAATAGGTGTCCTCGGGTCCCGGCCCCTCGTCCTCGATCCGCTCGAGGTGCGTGGCGTCCCCTTCCTCGTCGATCGTGCTGTCGAGCGAGAGGTCGGGCTGAGCCACGGTCCCACTCTGCGGGCGCACCGTGGACCGGGCTTCCTTGAGGTACTTGCCGATGTAGGCGCGAATCCACCAGACCGCGTAGGTCGAGAACCGGGTTCCGGCGTGTGGGTCGAACTTCTCGACCGCGCGCATCAGGCCGACGTTCCCCTCCTGGATGAGGTCGTCGAGACGGACCGTGCCGCGCCGTTGCTTGCGGGCGATCGCCACCACGAACGCGAGGTTGTGCCGGACGAGCTTCTGCTTGGCCGACACCTCTCCCTTGCGCGCCCGCACGGCGAGGCTGTGCTCGTCGTCTCGGCTGAGAGGCGGGTAGTCCCGTACGGCCTTCAGGTATGGGGCCAGTTCTTCGAATTCCTTGCTGCTTCTCTGGGCGCTTGCCGTCCGCATCCGGGGCCTCGTTGCTTGTCCTGAATCAAGACGCGCTACCATCAGGTAACGTTACGTCAGCTTAGAATTATGGACCTATCAAGTCAAGGTTAGCCGGAACGCCCCGAAACTGTTCGAGTACATCGCCCGAACTCGCCACCGGAGCGCGCCGTACGGTGAACTACCGAGTTCCACAACAAATCCCTGTACTTGCTCCCGATCAAATCACTCTCCGTTCGGGCCTGTCCGGTCGATGGGTGGAGCCGAAACGCAGAGCCTTCGGGGGGGTCAATGAAAGCAACCGCTTGCAGTGAGCCTTCAGATGCGACCGGGTCTGAAAAAGGGAAAGGGCCCGGCCCCAAAAGGGACCGGACCCTCGGTTCGACTCGATCGGCCTGACGGCAGGTCGGTGAGCTACTCCTCCGCCCCCACTGCCAGCGCCTCCTCGGCCTCCTCGACGGCGTCCACCGGAGTCTCGACCTCGATGTCGAGGTGCTTGTACGCCGGGAGGCCCGTTCCGGCCGGGATGAGCCGCCCCATGATCACGTTCTCCTTGAGACCACGGAGGTAGTCGACCTTGCCGCTGATCGCGGCCTCGGTGAGCACCTTCGTCGTCTCCTGGAACGACGAGGCCGAGATGAAGGACTCGGTCGAGAGCGAAGCCTTGGTGATGCCGAGCAGCAGGGGCTCACCCTGCGCCGGGCGCCCGCCCGAGGACTTCACCTTCTCGTTCTCCTCCTCGAACACGAACTTCTCGACCTGCTCGTCCACGAGGAAGCCCGTGTCGCCCACATCGGCGATCCGCACGCGCCGGAGCATCTGGCGGACGATCGTCTCGATGTGCTTGTCGTTGATCTTCACGCCCTGGAGCCGGTAGACCTCCTGCACCTCGTCCACCATCCAGCGCGCCAGCTCCTGCTCGCCGAGCACCCGGAGGATGTCGTGCGGGTTGGCGGCGCCGTCCATCAGCGCCTCGCCCGCGCGCACCCGGTCGCCGGTGTGGACGGAGATGTGCTTGCCCTTGCCGATCAGGTACTCCTTCGCGAGATCGGGCCGGAGCTTGCCGTCCACCTCGGGCGTGATGACCACCTTCCGCTTGCCCTTCGTGTCCTTGCCGAAGGCGACCACGCCGTCGATCTCGGAGATGACCGCGTGCTCCTTGGGCTTGCGGGCCTCGAAGAGCTCGGCCACGCGCGGGAGACCGCCGGTGATGTCCTTGGTCTTCGTGGTCTCGCGGGGCATCTTGGCGATGACGTCGCCGGCGTCGAGCTCGTCGCCGTCGTTCACCACCAGGTTCGCGCCCTCGGGGAGCATGTAGCGGGCGTCGGCTTCGGAGTTGGCGAGCTTCCGCGTCTTGCCCTCGCCGTCCTTGATCGAGATGCGGGGCCGGGCGTCCGGATCCTTCGACGCGATGATCACCTTGCGGGCGAGGCCGGTGATCTCGTCCACCTGCTCGCTGATCGTGACGCCGTCGATGAGGTCGCCGTACTTCACGTGGCCGGCCACCTCGGTGATGATCGGCATCGAGTACGGATCCCACTCGGCGAGCAGCGTGTTCGGCTCGATGTGCTGCCCCTCGCGGACGAGGAGCTTCGCGCCGTAGACCACGCCGTACCGCTCGCGCTCGCGGCCCTGCTCGTCGGTGACGACGATCTCGCCGTTCCGGTTCATGACGATGAGCGTGCCGTCCTTCTTCTTGGCGACGCTCACCTGGTGGAACTTCACCAGGCCGGGGTTGCGGTTCTCGATCGTGGACTGCTCCGCCCGCCGGGAGGCCGCGCCGCCGATGTGGAAGGTCCGCATCGTGAGCTGGGTGCCCGGCTCGCCGATCGACTGGGCGGCGATGACGCCGACCGCCTCGCCGATGTTCACCTTCCGGCCGCGGGCGAGATCGCGTCCGTAGCACTCGACGCAGATGCCGCGCCGGGCCTGGCAGGTGAGCACCGACCGGATCTTCACCTTGTCGATGCCAGCGTTCTCGATGAGCTTGACCTTGCCCTCGTCGATCTCCTCGTTGGCGTGCACCAGCATGTTGCCGGAGAACGGATCGGGGATGTCGTCCAGGGCCACGCGGCCGAGGATGCGCTCGCCCATCGGCTCGATGATCTCGCCGCCCTCGACCAGCGCGCCGAGGGTGATGCCGTCCATGGCGCCGCAGTCGTACTCGGTGATGATCGCATCCTGAGCGACGTCCACGAGCCGGCGGGTGAGGTAGCCGGAGTTGGCGGTCTTGAGGGCGGTGTCGGCGAGACCCTTCCGCGCGCCGTGGGTGGAGATGAAGTACTGGAGGACGTTCAGGCCCTCGCGGAAGTTCGCAGTGATGGGCGTGGCGATGATCTCGCCCGACGGCTTGGCCATGAGGCCGCGCATGCCGGCGAGCTGCCGGATCTGCTGGGCGGAGCCGCGGGCTCCGGAGTCGGCCATGATGTAGATGGGGTTGAAGGACGGCTGCTTGCGCTCCTCGCGCTTCCCGTCCACCTGGCCGATCGCGGTCTCGCTGCCGATCTCGGCCATCATCTCCTGGGCCACCTCCTCGGTGACCTGAGCCCAGATGTCGATGACCTTGTTGTACCGCTCGCCGTCCGTGATGAGACCCTCGGTGTACTGGGTCTGGATGTCGTCCACCTCGCGGGTGGCGCGGTCGAGCAGCTCCTGCTTGCGCCGCGGGATCACCATGTTGGACAGGGCGATCGAGATGCCCGCGCGGGTGGCGTTGCCGTAGCCCATGGACCGGACGCGGTCGGCGAGGAGGACGGTCTCCTTCTCGCCGCAGAGCCGGTAGGTGAGGTCGATGAGGCCCTGGAGCTGCTTCTTGTCCATGACCTTGTTGACCGCGTCGAACGGCAGCCGCTTCGGGACGATGTCGTAGAGGAGGACGCGGCCCACCGTGGTCTCGACCCGGCGGCCCTCCATGCGGACCCAGATCTTGGCCTGGAGATCGACCTCGCCCTGGTCGTACGCGGCGCGGGTCTCCTCGGGGCTGGCGAACCGCTTCCCCTCCCCGCGCGCGAAGGCCCGCTCGCGGGTCATGTAGTAGATGCCGAGGACGATGTCCTGCGACGGCACGATGATCGGCTTGCCGTGCGCCGGCGACAGGATGTTGTTCGTGCTCATCATGAGCACGCGGGCCTCCATCTGCGCCTCGATGGAGAGCGGCACGTGCACGGCCATCTGGTCGCCGTCGAAGTCGGCGTTGAAGGCGGTGCAGACGAGCGGGTGGAGCTGGATCGCCTTGCCCTCGATGAGCACGGGCTCGAACGCCTGGATGCCGAGGCGGTGCAGCGTCGGGGCGCGGTTCAGCAGCACCGGGTGCTCGCGGATCACCTCGTCGAGGATGTCCCAGACCTCGGGACGCTCCTTCTCCACCATCTTCTTGGCGCTCTTGATGGTGGTGACGTACCCCCGCTCCTCGAGCTTGTTGTAGATGAACGGCTTGAAGAGCTCGAGGGCCATGATCTTGGGCAAGCCGCACTGGTGGAGCTTGAGCTCCGGGCCGACCACGATCACCGACCGGCCGGAGTAGTCCACGCGCTTGCCGAGCAGGTTCTGGCGGAACCGGCCCTGCTTGCCCTTGAGCATGTCGCTGAGCGACTTGAGCGGCCGCTTGTTGGGCCCGGTGATGGTCTTCCCGCGCCGGCCATTGTCGAACAGCGCATCCACCGCCTCCTGCAGCATCCGCTTCTCGTTGCGGATGATGATGTCGGGAGCGTTGAGCTCCTGGAGCCGCTTCAGGCGGTTGTTGCGGTTGATGACGCGCCGGTAGAGATCGTTCAGGTCCGAGGTCGCGAACCGGCCGCCGTCCAGCGGGACGAGAGGGCGAAGATCGGGCGGGATGACCGGGATGACCTCCAGCATCATCCAGTCGGGCTTGTTGCCGGACTGGACGAACGACTCGACCACCTTGAGGCGCTTGGCGATCTTCTTCCGCTTCGCGTCGCTCGTCGCCTCCTTCATCTCGGCGCGGAGCTCCTGCGCCAGCCCGGGGATGCCTTCCCCGTGCTTCTTGTCGGCCGGCCCGACCGCCTTGAGGAGTTGCAGGACCGCCTCGCCGCCCATGCCCGCGCTGAAGGAGTCGTCGCCCTTCTCCTCGAGCGCCTTCTGGTAGCGGTCCTCGGAGAGGAGCTCGCCGCGCTGGAACTCGGTCTCCTTCGGGTCGATGACGATGTACGACTCGCAGTAGAGGACTTTCTCGAGATCTTTGAGCGTGATGTCGAGCAGGTTGCCGATGCGGCTGGGGAGCGACTTCAGGAACCAGATGTGCGCGACGGGCGTGGCCAGGGTGATGTGCCCGAGCCGCTCGCGGCGGACCTTGGACTGGATGACCTCGACGCCACACTTCTCGCACACCACCCCGCGGTGCTTCATGCGCTTGTACTTGCCGCAGTTGCACTCGTAGTCCTTCACGGGGCCGAAGATCTTGGCGCAGAAGAGGCCGTCGCGCTCCGGCTTGAAGGTCCGGTAGTTGATGGTCTCCGGCTTCTTCACCTCGCCGTGCGACCACTGCCGGATCTTGTCCGGGCTCGCGAGCGAGATGCGGATCGCCGAGAAGGAGAGCGGGTCCTTCGGCTTCTCGAAGAAATTGAAGATGTCCTTCACGTCTTACCTCGTTCCGCTGAAGGTTCGAAAGTCTGTGTCCGGCGGCTCGTCCTGAGCCCTTCGACTCCGCCGCTGCGCGGCTACGCTCAGGGCAGGCGGAGTCGAAGGACGCGGCTACGCCGTATCCCTGTTCTTGTCCGCCGCAGCGCCGCGCGGTGCGCCGAGCGGGCCGCCCAGCTCCCGCTCCGCGGCCTCGCGAGCCGCCTGCGCCTCGGGCGACTCGAGCAGCTCGACGTCGAGCGCCAGGCTCTGCAGCTCCTTGATGAGCACGTTGAACGACTCGGGCAGGCCGGACTCGAGGGTGTTCTCGCCCTTGACGATCGCCTCGTACATCCGGGTGCGGCCCACCACGTCGTCGGACTTGACCGTGAGGAACTCCTGGAGCGAGTAGGCGGCGCCGTAGGCCTCCATCGCCCAGACCTCCATCTCGCCCAGGCGCTGGCCGCCGAACTGCGCCTTGCCGCCCAGCGGCTGCTGCGTGACGAGGGAGTACGGCCCGATCGACCGAGCGTGGATCTTCTCGTCCACGAGGTGGTGGAGCTTCAGCATGTACATGACGCCGACGGTCACGTCCTGGTCGAACGGCTCGCCGGTGCGGCCGTCGAACAGGATCGACTGCATGGTGGCGGAGCCTTCCTGGAGCAGCTCCTTCATCTCGGTCTCCCGCGCGCCGTCGAAGACGGGCGTCGCGACGTGCATGCCGCCGCGGAGCTTCTGCGCCATGCGCGGGAGCTCCTTCTCGGGCAGATCGTCGACGAGCGCCGCCAGCCGGTCGCCGGAGACGGGATCGACCCCCGCGAAGGCGGCCTTGAGCTTCTTGCGAAGCTCGGCGGGGCCGAAGTTCCTCTCGATCATCTCCTGGAGCCGGAGACCGACGTTCCGCGCCGCCCAGCCCAGGTGCGTCTCCAGGATCTGGCCGACGTTCATGCGCGAGGGCACGCCCAGCGGGTTGAGCACGATGTCAACCGGCGTGCCGTCCTCGAGGTACGGCAGGTCCTCCTCGGGCAGCACGCGCGAGACCACGCCCTTGTTGCCGTGGCGGCCCGCCATCTTGTCGCCGACCGCGAGCTTGCGCTTGATGGCGACGTACACCTTCACCATCTTGATGACGCCCGGCGGCAGCTCGTCGCCCTTCTTCAGCCGGCCGATCTTCTCGCCGAAGAGCAGCTTCACGAGCTCCTTCTGCTCCTCGAAGTTCTCGGCGATCTTCCGGACGAGATCCTGGACGTCGCCGTCGACGGCGATCTCGCCCCAGTACCGCTGCGGCACGGCGTCGAGCAGGGCGTCGTCGAGGACGTCGCCCTTCTTGAGGAGCTGGTTGCCCTTGTCGTCGACGAGCCGGCCCTGGACCTCCTTGCCCACGAGCAGCCGGCGGATCTTCTGGAACGCGGACTCCTGGATGATCCGGATCTCGTCGTTCTGGTCCTTGAGGAGCTTCGCCTCCTCCATCTCCTCGATCGCCTTGGCGCGCTCGTCCTTCTCGACGCCCTTGCGGCTGAAGACCTTGGCGTTGATCACCGTGCCGGAGACGCCCGGCGGGACGCGCAGCGAGCTGTCGCGCACGTCGCCCGCCTTCTCACCGAAGATCGCGCGGAGGAGCTTCTCCTCCGGCGAGAGCTGGGTCTCGCCCTTGGGGGTGATCTTGCCGACGAGGATGTCGCCCGGCTTCACCTCGGCGCCGATCCGGACGATGCCCGACTCGTCGAGGTCCTTCAGGGCCTCCTCGCCGACGTTCGGGATGTCCCGGGTGATCTCCTCCTTGCCGAGCTTGGTGTCACGGGCGACGCACTCGAACTCCTCGATGTGCACCGACGTGAACACGTCCTCCTTGATGAGGCGCTCGGAGAGCAGGATGGAGTCCTCGAAGTTGTAGCCCTGCAAGGGCATGAACGCGACCACCACGTTCTGCCCGAGCGCCAGCTCGCCCATCTCCGTGGCCGGGCCGTCGGCGATGACGTCGCCCTTCTTGACCCGCTCGCCCGGCTTCACGATCGGCTTCTGGTTGATGCAGGTGTTCTGGTTCGAGCGCTGGTACTTGATGAGGTTGTAGATGTCGACCTCGTTCGCCACGTCCGTGGTCGAGGTGGCGACGTCGGCCTTGACCACGATGCGGGAGGCGTCCACCGACTGGATGACGCCGTCGCGCTTCGCGACCACGGTCACCCCCGAGTCGCGGGCGACGATGCCCTCGATGCCCGTTCCGACGAGCGGCGCGGTGGTGCGCAGCAACGGCACCGCCTGGCGCTGCATGTTGGAGCCCATGAGCGCGCGGTTCGCGTCGTCGTTTTCGAGGAACGGCACCAGCGAGGCGGCCACGGATACGAGCTGGTTCGGCGACACGTCCATCAGGTCCACCTCCTCCGGGCGGACGTAGACGTACTCGCCCTCGCGGCGGCACGAGACGGTGTGGCCGGTGAACTGCCCCTTCTTGTCGGTGGGCGCGTTCGCCTGGGCGATGGTGTGCTTCTCCTCCTCGAGCGCGGAGTAGAAGGTCACCTCGTCCGTCACCCGGCCCTTCTCCACCTTGCGGTACGGGGTCTCGACGAAGCCGTACTCGTTGACCCGCGCGTAGGTGGAGAGCGAGGCGATGAGGCCGATGTTCGGGCCTTCGGGCGTCTCGATGGGGCAGATGCGGCCGTAGTGCGTGGAGTGGACGTCGCGCACCTCGAACCCTGCCCGCTCGCGGGTGAGGCCGCCCGGCCCGAGGGCCGAGAGGCGCCGCTTGTGGGTGACCTCGGAGAGCGGGTTCGTCTGGTCCATGAACTGCGAGAGCTGGCTCGACCCGAAGAACTCCTTGATCACCGCGGTGACCGGCTTCGCGTTGATCAGGTCGTGTGGCATGAGCGTCTCGATCTCCTGGAGGCTCATGCGCTCCTTGATCGCCCGCTCCATGCGGACCAGGCCGATCCGGTACTGGTTCTCGAGCAGCTCGCCCACCGCGCGCACGCGGCGGTTGCCGAGGTGGTCGATGTCGTCCACGTCCTTGTTCGGCGAGCCGTTCTTGAGGTCGATGAGGAAGCGGAC
>JAEZXM010000233.1 GCA_023419875.1 Pseudomonadota bacterium
GATCCCGATCGACCTGATCGTCGGCACGAGCGTCGGCAGCCTCATCGGCGCGGTCTACGCGAGCGACCGCGACTCCTTCGACCTCGAGTGGACCGCGTTCCAGCTCACCCAGGACGACATCTTCGACTTCCGCCTGCTCAACACGGTGGTGGGCATGGGGTACGCGCGCGGGGAGAAGCTCGAGCGGTGGGTCACCGACAAGGTGAAGGCCCGCACCATCGAGCAGCTCAAGATCCCGTTCTACGCCGTCGCGACCGATCTGAACTGGGGGCACAAGGTCGTCATGGACCGCGGATCGGTCGCCAAGGCGGTGCACGCCTCGTCGGCCATCCCCGGGGTGTTCGAGCCGGTGCACCACTACGGCAAGATCCTCGTGGACGGCGGGGTCGTGGACAACCTCGCGGGTGACGTCGCCCGCGAGAAGGGCGCCGACATCGTGATCGCGGTGGACATCTCGGAGGAGGTCGGGAACACCAACATCAAGAACGTGCTCGACGTCCTCCTCCAGACCACCAACATCATGTGCGCGGCGAGCATGGAGCACCTGCGCGGCAACGCCGACGTGG
Organism: Pseudomonadota bacterium; assembly: GCA_023419875.1. Classification (GTDB taxonomy): domain Bacteria; phylum Myxococcota; class Myxococcia; order Myxococcales; family Anaeromyxobacteraceae; genus Anaeromyxobacter. The sequence continues at coordinate 567 of JAEZXM010000233.1, forward strand.
TGATCACGCCCAAGGTCGGCGGCGTGGGCATGCTCGACTTCTCCAAGAAGAAGGAGACCATGCAGGCCGGCATCGCCGCCGCACGATCGACGATGCCGAAGATCCGGGCCGCGATCGAGGCCTGGAAGTCGAAGAAGGCGGCCTCGATGCAGCCGCGGAGCTGAGCTCCGCCATCTCCCGGCCGCTCGGAGCGCCGCGCTCACGCCACGCGTCGTGCGATGCCCGGGTACTCGAGCACCACGCCGCGCTCGTCGTAGGTGAGCTCGCACCACACGCCGAACGCCGGCGAGGCGTACTCGTATCGGCCGCGGGGCGTATCGGCGTCGATGCGCCGGTACCGCTGATCGAGGCGCTCGACGCGGAGGTCATGGGCTCGAAGGTAGTGAGGGCTCGACCCGGCTGCGGGACCGCCCTCACTGTGCCGCTCGCGACCGATCGCGCCGGCCGGTGGCGCGGCCCCGGGCCTCTCCTGCGAACGCGATCGGCGCTCGGCGCGAGCCCGGAAACGACATCACCCTTCCGAGCGCGCCCGGCCCGCTCCGGATGCGCACCGCTCCGCTCAAGGAGAGCGTGAGCTCGAGGTGCAGGACGTCCTCGCGGATCCGGCCGCCGCCCGACAGGACCCGCGCCTCGGCCCTGCCCTCGGTGCGATCGCTCGCGAGGTCCACCGGGCACAGCTGCCCCGCGGGCACGACGAGCGTCCCCTCGGCGTCGAGCCTCGCCGTGAGCTCGCAGGAGGCCCCTTGCGCCGCGAGGCGCATGCGCACCTCCCCCGCGGCGGCGCCCGGCAGGAGAACCGCGTCGGCGCGGATGTCGTCCTCCCGGGCCGCGAAGGGGCTCGCATGCACCCAGGAGCGGCCCTGGAGGCGGTAGGTCCCGAGCAGGTCCTCGGCACGCCCGCCAGAACGAAGGCGACGGGGAGCGCGACGGCGATCCGGCGGAGAGACCGCAGGTGCATGCCGCTCAGATAGCCTTCACCGAGGGCGGGCGGGAGGCCTGGGCGGTACGCCAGGCGGAGCGTGCCCGGAAGGGCAGGCCGCTGCCGTCAGCCCCCGCCCACCACCCCGGCGGCCCGGCTCTGCCGCGCGGCGAACGCGGAGATCGCCACGCTCGCCCCGAGGCCGAGGACGAACGCCGGTCCGATCCCCAGCGGCGCGAGCCCGAAGGCGAGCGCGATCAGGAACGCCACGAAGCCGTACAGCCCGGTCAAGAACCCGCGCAGCATGCCAGCGAGGTGCTCCGGTCCATCCACCAGGTGCGTGCCGGCGAGCACCACGCTCGAGGCGACCGGGAACGGCGTGAGGAGGCCGCTCCAGGTCGGCCCCAGCCGGTCCGCGAGCGCGCTGAGGCCGGTCACGAGGGCCGCCGCGGCGAGCATCCGGAGCGCGAGCTCGAGCGCGGGGTGGTGCCGCCGCTTCGGCGCCGCGCCGTCGGCCGGGACGTCCGGTACGAGCAGCAGCCCGGCGAGGAGCGCGGCTCCGCCCGCGAGCGGCGCGGCCCAGGCCGGCACGACGATGGGACGGAGGAGCGCCGCGCACGCGAGGAACGCGGTCCAGCCACCGGCGAGGCAGAGCGGAACCGCGAAGCGGCGCGGGAGGCGCAGCGCGCGGGCGAGGTGCGCGTGGACGAGGCAGAAGACGGTGAGCGGCACGAGCCCGACGAGCGTGCTCCGGGCGGCGGTCGCCCCGAACGCCGCGCCCTGCTCGAGGGCGAAGAAGAGCAGCGCCGGGCCCGCCACGATGGGGAGCGAGGCCGCGACCCCACCCGCACGCGGCCCGAACCGTCGGCCGACGAGGGAGGCCGCGCCGACGAGCGACGGCGCGAGGAGGAGCTTCACCGGGAGGAGCGTCACTCCAGCCCTCGCTGGTACAGCTCCTCCTCGTCGAGGCCCAGGAAGTGGCCCACCTCGTGGACGAGCGTGATCCGGATCTCCTCG
>JAEZXM010000253.1 GCA_023419875.1 Pseudomonadota bacterium
TAGACCGTCTTCATGAGGTCCACGATCCGCTGGCACTCGTCGGCGATCTGCGACTCCATGACGAAGATGTGGGCGTCGTCCTGGGCGAACTGGCGAACGCGGGTGAGCCCGCCCAGTGACCCCGAGAGCTCGTTCCGGTGGAGCACGTCCACCGTGAAGTAGCGGACGGGCAGCTCGCGGTAGGAGCGCTTCCCCATCTTGTAGATGAGGTAGTGCGAGGGGCAGTTCATGGGCTTGAGGCTCATGTTGAGCCGCTCCTCGACCGGGAGGGCGGGATCCGCCTCCTTGTCGAAGACGAGGAACATGTTCTCGCGGTACACGCCCCAGTGGCCGCTCTGCTCCCAGAGCTTCTTGTTGAAGAGGAGCGGCGTCTTCACCTCCTCGTAGCCGCTCTTCTTCACGAGCCGTCGCATCGCCTCGGCGAGCACGTGGTAAACGGTCGTCCCCTTCGGCAACCAGAACGCCGAGCCCGGCGCGACCTCGTGGAAGGCGAACAGCCCGAGCGCGGGCCCGAGCTTGCGGTGGTCGCGCTTCTTCACCTCCTCGAGCTTCTGGAGGTGGGCCTCGAGGTCCTTCTTGTCGAAGAAGGCGGTGCCGTAGATCCGCTGCAGCATCGCGTTCCGCGCGTCACCGCGCCAGTAGGCGCCCGCGACGTTGAGGAGCTTCACGACGCCGATCTTCCCCGTGGAGGGACCATGCGGCCCGAGGCAGAAGTCCACCCAGCCGCCGTGCTTGTAGAGGGTGAGGGTCTTCGCCCCCTTGGCGGCGATGTCCTTCACGATCTCGACCTTGTATTTCTCCCCCTGCCGCTCGAAGAGCGCGAGGGCCTCGTCCATCGAGACCTCCTCGCGCACGAACGGATGGTCGGCCTTGATCTCGTCGCGGATCCCGGCCTCGATCTTCTCGAGGTCCTCGGGGGTGAACGGCGTGTCGCGGGCGAAGTCGTAGTAGAACCCGTCCTCGATGGCCGGACCGATGGTGACCTGGGTCCCGGGGTAGAGCCGCTGGACGACGCTCGCCATCACGTGGGCGGCGTCGTGGCGCGCCACCTCCAGCGCCTCCGGGTTCTTCGTGGTCACCACCTCGAGCTTCGCGTCGCGGTCGAGCGGACGGGTGAGGTCCACCGGCTCGCCGTCGAGCTTGGCGACGTATGCCGCCTTGGCAAGCCCCTGGCCGATGGCGGTCTTCACGAAGTCGAGGACGCTCGTGCCGCGCGCGGCCTCCTTCTGGCTGCCGTCGGGCAGCGTCACCTTCACGGGATCGGACATGGCGGTATGGCTTACCCTCCGCCTGCGGAAAAGGCCAGACGGTCGTGGCGGTGTGGGGGAGCGCTCGAAACGACATGGGCCGGCCTGATGTGACCGGCCCGTCTTCTAGCAAAAGGGGCCGGCCCTTCGGGACCGGCCCCTCCAGTGGGCACAGCTGGGATCGAACCAGCGACCTCCTGCGTGTCAAGCAGGCGTTCTACCACTGAACTATGCGCCCATCTCGCGCAGGCGAGGCGCGGAGTTATAGCGCGATCCCCTGGGGTGTCAACGATCCACTGGCGAGCCGGCCTGGCCTGCCTCGTCGCGCTCGGCGCGCAGGAAGAACAGGAAGTACTGCACCCAGGAGACCACGAGGCACTGGGCGGAGAGCAGACCGAGCGCGGCGACGTACGACGCCGCCGGCGCGGCGGGCACGGCCCCGAACTCCCCGGCGAGCGCCACGAGCACCGTCGCTGCGAGGCCGAACGTTGCGTACTTGCCGATGCGCGTCGGGGCGACCGGGATTCGGTGGTGGTGCCGGCGCAGGACGGCAGCCCCGAGGAGCTGGAACACGTCGCGGACGACGACGAGGAGGGGCAGCCAGAGCGGCAGGCGATGGCTCGCCGCCAGGGCGAAGAGAGCGCAGGCCGCCAGGAGCTTGTCGGCGATGGGGTCGAGGAACGCGCCCAGCCGGGTGTGCTGGTGGAGCGCCCGGGCGGCGAGGCCGTCGAGGACGTCGGTGGCGGCCGCCGCGGCGAAGGCGGCCAGGGCCCGCACGCGATCGCCCTGGACATAGAGCACGAGGAAGGTGGGCGCGAGCACGAGCCGCAGCCCGGTGAGCGCGTTGGCGAGGTTCCAGGGGCTCGCCTCCGTCCTCCGGTCGGACTCGGGTGCAGGCACGAGATCGTTCACGGGGAGCACCCCTCGTCAGCGCTTGCCCTCGTCGCGCCCGGGGTTCCAGGTCTCCCACGGGTCCAGTCGCCGCCGTGCGGCGCGGCGGCGGGCGTGCCTCCCAGGGCGGCGAGCAGGAGCGCTGCGGCGCGCCTCACCTGAGCTCCACCTCGACGGCGCCGGCCGTCACCTTGCGCACCTTCACGGTGAAGCCCTGGAACTTGCGCGTCGCGAGGTCGGTCGCGAACGCCTGGGTGGTGCCGGCGAGCGACACGTCGAGCTCGGCCTGCCCGTCCTCCATCGCCCGCTCCTGCACGTCCTTCACCCCGCGCACCGAGTGCACGAGCACGTTCTTGAAGGCGGCGAGCCGGCCGTAGTCGTCCACCCCGCGCACCGTCATCGCCACGCGCCGCACACCCGATTGCTCCCGGGACCAGGCCTTCCCCACGCGCGTGAACATCTCGCGCGCGAGCATCCGCCCCGCCTCGGAGAGCGCGTTCCGGCCCGAGGTGACGCGGTCGAACGCCTTGCCCGCGGGCGCGGTGAACTCCGCCGCGGCCAGCACCTCGCCGGTGTCGGTCCGGACCGCGCGAGCCGAGACGTTGGCGCCCGACGAGTAGAAGGTCCCGTTGTCGAGCGGGATCTCGCCGAGCGGCCTGGCGATTGCGCGGCCGATGATGACGAGGTCGGCCCCCGCCCTCACACCCAGCTCGCGGGCCTGCTGGAGGTTCGGATCGGCGCCGACCGCCTCGAGCTTCACCTTGCCCTGGAGCACCTCGGCGTCGACGAAGGTGAAGCCGGACTTCTCCATCCGGTCCATGAACGCGTACTCGACCACCCGGAGGTCGGCGGCGTTCCCGCCCCCTTGCCACCAGCCCGTGGCCTGCGTGGCGCCGATCGCCTGCTCGGCCACGAGCACCAGCACGCGCGGCATGCCCGCCCGGCGGTAGGCGATCCCGAAGGCCATGAGGTCCTCGTCGAGCTTCGCCTCCGAGACGTCGCACCTCATCCGCGTGACCCAGGTGTTCCCGTCCTGCTTGTCCTCGAGGATCTCGAAGCGCCGGACGTACCCGACGGCGTGCGCGTAGACCTTGTCGGAGAGGAGCTGCGCCTGATCCGTCTCGGTGGCGGCCGTGACCACGTTGGTCGCCACCTGCTGGACGCAGTTGCGGAGCGCATCGTCCCGGGCCCGCTCGCGGGCGGCGAGGAGATCGCCGGCGACCGGGGCCTGTCCGGTCGCCTCGGTGGTCTGCAGGCCGTCGGCGCCCCGGGCGGCAGGTGCAACGAGGAGCAGGGCGGCAACCACGGTCGCTTTCATGAGAGGCTCCGTCAGTCGGCGAGGATCACGACCTTGCCCGCCTTCAGGAAGTGCGGAGGCGGCATCGCGCGCTGGATCTGATCGGCGTCCGCCTGCGCGAGGACGAGGTCCGACCCCTCGGCGCGCACGGCCTTCACCACCCAGGGGCGCCGGCCCACGCGGTCGGCGAAGGCAGCGCGCGCCGCGTCCAGATCCGGCGCGTACGCGGCGGCTCCGCCCAGCTTGCGCCCGGCCTCGTCGAGGGTGGCGGGACCGTAGACCTCCCTCCCCTTCTCGTCCTTCACGCGCGGCGCCCGCGCCGGGACCACCTTCAGCCCGCGTGCGTCGATGACGAGCGCCGAGGGACCGCCGACGATCTGCACCGGATCCTCGGGGGCGGGCGGCGCCGCCGGGTCGCGCGGCAGGAGCGCATCGGAGAGCGCGCCCTCGAGCGGCACCTCGACGTCGATCTCGACGCCGCCGTCGGAGTAGTAGCGCGGCTTGCCGACGGCGCGGAACCCGCG
>JAEZXM010000444.1 GCA_023419875.1 Pseudomonadota bacterium
CGGCGCAGGTGTGCCGCGCCGAGAGGAGCGGCTACCTTCGCCAGCTCTGGAAGGAGTCCGGGATCGAGGTGTCCGATCCCGACGCGTTGCTCGAGGGGCTCGACGCCGGCAACCCTGGCCCGGCCACCGGCTCCTTCTGGTTCGCGCTGGCGACCGACGCGTTCCGGAACCTGGCCTCGTCCTCGGACCTCCGCAGCCGCGCCGAGGCCTTGGTGCGCTGCATCCAGTCGGCTCGCCGCGACGCGCCATGATTCCGGCCGGCTGACCTCCCGGTTCCCTGCACGGCCGTGGTGTTGCCGATCGAGCACACCGTGAATCTCCGGAACACGATCCTCGGGGCGGCACGCGCAGAAACGAGAGCGGGCGGACCCGAAGGCCCGCCCGCTCGAACTACGCCCGGACTCGCGCCCGGGATTTCAGCTCAGCCTACCACCAGCCCTCGGCCTGGACGCCGAAGGAGCCGCCGCTCGTGTCGTCCTCGAACACGGCCTGGGTGCTCTGGGAGTGCCAGCCGGCGTCGAGCACGTCCGGATCGCTCCAGGACGCGTAGGTGTAGTACAGGCGGAAGGTCGGCCGCGACCAGGGGTCGTTGCCGGCGCTGATCGCGATCACCGGGGTGATCTTGAGGAGGGTCGTCGCGTCGCCGTCGCCGACCTTGACCCGGTCATAACCGGCCTCGAGGAGGAAGCGGAACGGGCCGGAGAGCTGCGCGTCGGCGCGGGCGCCGATGCTCATCCACGTCGCGTCGTCGCCGTCGTCCTCGGGGCTCGCGTTGCGGTACGTGGCCAGGACGTCGACCGAGGTCCGGATCGAGGGCACCGCCACGCCGTACTGCGCGAAGACGCGCCACGCCGTGCGGCCGTTGCCCTTGCCGTCGTAGTTGGAGGCGTCGCTGTTCTTGTCGATCTTGCCGCCGACGAACAGGTTGCCCGCGGAGCCGAACCCGAAGTTGTGGTACGCGCCGATGCGCCAGCCGGCGTCGGGGGCGTCACCGGCGATGTCCTCGTTCGAGTACGTGCCGTAGTAGCCGGCCCAGATCTGGAGCGAGGAGTCCTTGTTCATCGTCTGGATGCCGGTCAGGCGGGCGGAGATCTTGTAGGTACGGGAGGCCGCGCTGGCGGGGTCGGCGTTGTCGGAGTCGGAGCCGCCGACGAGGCCGGCGCCGATCGAGAGCTTGCCGAAGCCGAGGTCCATGTTCTCGACGCCGACCGAGTCCGAGTCCTCGTTCTCGATGAACTGGTCGTTGATGCCGAGCTGGAGGCGGTCCCAGAACTTGCGGCCGATCCAGAGCGAGCCGTTCGCCAGCCAGGGGATGTTGTTGCCGAAGAAGTAGACCTGCCCGAAGCGCGCCACGAGCTTGTCGTCCGTCCGCCCCTGGGTGTTCGGCCAGTTCTTATAGACGCTGGGCATGATGTGGTAGCCCCAGGTCGACTTGTCGTCGAGCTTCGCCATGACCACTTCGAAGTTCGGCTCGACCACGTAGTCGCACTCGTTGCCGAGGCGGAAGTCCGAGTCGGCGCCGGCGAGGCGGAAGCACACGCCCGTGCCGCCGTTGGTGTTCAGCGCGAGACCGACGCGGGTGTACCCGTGGAACTCGATGTCGGTCGCGAGGGCCGACGTGGCGAACGACGCCACGAGGGCGATCACGATCAGCTTGGCCTTGTTCATTTCGTCTCCCTCTTTGGTTGAAGCACTGCTTGCTACTTCCCTCTTCCCTCTAGGTCCTGCACTTCACACGACATCAAACGACGGCTTCGAGCTTCCTACCACGCACTGCTGTCGTCGTTGCTGCGCGAGAGGACGCTGCAATTGGCGAGCCGCGCGCTTCGGTCCTGGGCGTGCGCTTCGTGCTGGGCCAGACTGGATCGGTCCCTCATTGGCTGCATCTGGCTCCGGATTTCCCCGCTACTCCCTCGAGGCGAGGCTCCAACTGCAACCTTCACCCGGCAAGCGAGCTCTGCGCTTCCGGGGGGTCGTGACGAATCGTGGACGTAATAGCGCATGGAAGAGTCGGGCCTGTCAACTGGCTCGTCGCGCTCCGTACGTCCTCATCCCACAAGATGGGCTTGACTTGCTTGCCAGGATCCATCTAGCGACCCGCGGTCGCCAGAGGCGGTGCGGCGCCGCTCCCTCGACGCCGGGTCCGTTCTCGGGCGGACCTCCGCTCCGCGCCGGCGCGACCTCGCTCGCTCGTCCGTCCCCCCGGCCGCCGGGCGGCCGGGCCGGGCGCACTCACCGTCTCCGGCGCGGGGAAGAACGCTCCGGGCCGAGCGTTCTCCAAGGCTGCCCGCGCGCGCAGAGAGGGCTGGCGCGGTGGACGGGTATCGGTATGCTACGGGCCCTCGCACTCCCGGGAGGAAGAATGACTCGCCGTTTCTCACCGTCGATCGAATCCGCCGCGCTGCTCGCGGCCGGTTGCGCCGCCGCCGCGCTGCTCGCGGCCGGCTGTGCGACGTCGAACTCGTCTGCGGGAGGGTATCAGGCGCCGATCCGGATGAACGCTCCGGAGCTGGTGGCCTGGGAGCCAGACGGTCCGTACGACCTCGATCTCGTCATCGTCAACGGGACGTCCATGCAGATCCAGATCCTGGCGGCGAAGCCCGAGGCGGCGCAGGTCACCCTCTTCCGGCCGGACGGCACCGTGGCGTGCAAGACGCCCAACCCCGCGAGGAAGACGTACGAGATCTGGTGGATCCGCAAGCTCGGCGGCGGGAAGAGCATGCCGCTGCGCGTGGACGTTCGATCGGCGTGCAAGACGCTCGAGCCCGGGGCCTACCGGTACGAGGCGATCTACTTCTCCAACCCCGCCCATGGCGCCTCGGCGAGCCTGCACCAGGGGTTCTTCGGGCCGGAGACCGGGCGCGTGCTCGTGCGCGAGGGTGCGACGAAGCTGGGGATCGAGGAGCTGCGCACCGCACTCACCGAGACGGCCGCCCCGGCCGCCGAGGTCGCCCAGCCGGGTCCGGCGTCCGAGCCCACGGCCACCGAGCCCGCGGCCGCTGCCGACGCCACGCCCGCGAAGCCCGAGACCCCTGCCGCGGAGCCGGACGGCGACGGCCGGGAGCCTGCCACGTCCCCCGCGGACATCCGGGCGTGCGTCGATCGCGAGCTCGCCGGCCGCGGGCTCAACGCGTACGGCGATCCCAAGGGGACGAGCTACGACTCGGGCGCGCCGGTGGACGAGTACGGCCGCATCCTCTACGTGGCGAGCCGGAACCCGGCCATCCGCAGGGCGTGCGGGATCCCGAGGTTCTAGAAGGGCACCCCCGCAAAACGGCCCCCGGCGCGCGCCGCCTGGCGCTGCTTTCCGTCCTGCCGCTGCGTAGGTTCACGGGCGTGGGGGAGAACATCATCCGCCGCGTCCTGCTGGTGGAGGACGACCCGGGCATGCGGGAGGCCATCCGCGCGCTCCTCGCCCGCGTCGGGTATCAGGTCGCTGCGGTCTCCGACGGGGTGGAGGCCTGGGAGCAGCTCGGCAGAGGGCCGAGGTTCGCGGCGATCCTCGTGGACCTCTACACCCCGCGCATGACCGGGCACGACCTCGTCGCGCGCGTGCGGCGCACGCCGAGGCTCTGCGGGGTCCCGATCATCGCGATGAGCGCGGAGCGCGGCGACGTCCCCGCGGCGCAGGCATTCCTCGCGAAGCCGTTCTCGCGCGAGCAGCTCGTGAGCGCGCTCGAGCAGGTGGGCGCCGCCGGCATCGCCTCCGCCGGTACCTAGGCGCGCCTCGCCCGTCACCCGGGCAGTCAGGCGCCGGCGCGGAGATCGGGGTCGAGATCCGCGGCGGTGAGGGCGCCCAGGCGGGCGCCGCCCGGGGTGAGCTCCAGGTACTCGAGCCTTCCGTGACGGAGCCACCCGGCGTTTGCGTAGCGATCGCCGGGCGCGAGGTGCTGGGCGTGCACGTGGCCGAAGACGCCGAGCACGCACCGCTCGCGCTCGACGAACGCGGAGCACCGGGCGCGGAAGCCCTCGAGCAAACGCCGCCCGGCGACGCCACGCACCACGGCCTCGGCGAGGGCGGTCGCGAGGCGCACGACGCCCAACCTCCCGAACCGCAGCGAGAGGGCGTGCCCGAGGCGCCCCAGCCAGGACTGGTGCACGGGATCGACTGCGTCGCCATGGGCCACGACCACGCGTCCCATCCCCGGCCAGTCGAGCACCACCCGCTCGTCCCCCGCGCCGGGGTCGTGGTTCCCGCGGATCCTGCGGAGGCGCCCCTCGGCGCGCAGTCGCTCGAGCTCGAGGACGACGTCCGGATGGGCGCGCTCGCAGCGGCCGCGGCCGGAGTACAGGTCGTCGAAGACGTCGCCGTTGAGGATCACCGCCGCGCCGTCGGCGCGCGCGCGGCGGAGAAAGGCGAGGGCGAGGCGCGCGTCCTCGGGCGGGGTCCCGGGCGCGAGGTGCCAGTCGGAGGCGATACGCAGCGTGTGCACGAGCTAGGGCACGGCGCTCGGCGGCGCTCCGTTCCAGGATCGCGAGGTCTCGCCGCGCCGCAGGAGCTGGTGGATCGTGAACACCCGGGCGAGCGCGGTGATGCCCGCCCCCACGGCAACCGCTCCGCAGACCCAGGTGAGGACGCGGCCTGCGAGCTCGGGCGAGAGGAACGTCGCGGCCAGCACGGCGATCATGAAGGCGAGCGCGCGGTGCGGCCGCTCGAGGCCGAACGACGGACAGGAGACGCCGAGCCCCTCGCCCCGCGCCCGGGCGTAGCTCACCATGAAGGAGGCCGCCATCGCGGCCACGGCGCACGCCGCGCCGGCGCGGGACGGGTAGAGCGCGACGGCGATCCCGGCGAGGAGGGCCATCTCGGACAGGCGATCGAGGGCCGAGTCGAGGAAGGCTCCGGCGCGGCTGCTCGTGCCGGTGGAACGCGCGACCTCGCCGTCGAGGAGGTCCGCGGCCGATCCCCAGACCAGGGCCACGAACGCCCACCCGTACCCGCCGAGGGCGATGAGCACCCCGGCGACGATGCTGAGGACGAGCCCGATGCCGGTGAGGGCGTCCGGCGAGAGCCGGAGGAAGAGGGCCGCCCGGAGCACCCAGCGCGTCGCCCAGTACGCCCACGCGCCGAGGGCGCCGACCGGTCCGCGGAGATCCTTCACGCGCTCCGGCCGCGGAGGGCGGAAGATCGCGTAGGGAATGCTCGTCGCCAGCGCGAGGGCGAGCAGGATGAGGACCGCGTAACGACCGCTCGTGACCATGGAGAGGGCAGTGTATCAGACGAGGGCCCTGCCCCCTCCTTCGCCCGTCACCCTGCGGCCGCCTGCGCCCGGGCAGTGGCCGCCGCCTGGGCATACTTCCGCAGCCGCTCGAAGAGGGCCGACTGCTGCCGGAACAGATCGTGGATCGGGCTCTTCCCGGGTGCGGTCACCGGGCTCTTGAAGAAGAAGGAGAGCCACTCCTGCGGGCCGCGCTCGCCCGCGCGCGCCGCGAGGTCCGCGAGCAGGGCCATGTCGAGGACGAGCGGGGCGGCGAGGATCGAGTCCCGGCACTGGAAGTTGACCTTGATCTCCATCGGGTAGCCGAGCCAGCCGAAGAGGTCGATCGCGTCCCAGCCTTCCTTGTTGTCGCCCCGCGGCGGGTAGTAGTGGATCGTGACCTTGTGCTCGATGTCCCCGTAGAGCTCGGGGTGGCGATCCTTGAGCAGGATGGAGTCGAGCACGCTCTTCTTCGAGACCTCCTTGGTCTTGAAGCTGGCGGCGTCGTCGAGCACCTCGCCGTCGCGGTTGCCGAGGATGTTGGTCGAGAACCAGCCGGAGAGCCCGAGCAGGCGCGCCCGCAGCATCGGGGCGAGCGTGGTCTTCATCAGGGTCTGCCCGGTCTTGAAGTCCTTGCCGCCCGTCGGGACGCCTTGCTTGAGCGCCAGCTCGTGGAGCGCAGGGGTCTCGGTGACGAGGTTCGGCGCGCCGTTCAGGAACGGCAGCCGCGCCTTGAGCGCAGCGTAGGCGTAGACCATCGAGGGCGCGATGGTCGCGTCGTTCGCGTCGAGGGCGGCCTCGAAGGCGGCGAGCGAGCGGTGCGCCGGGCCCGGTTCGCAGTACACCTCGGTCGAGCCGGTCCAGACGACCACGCCCCGCGCGCAGCCGTTCCTCTGGAGGAAGCCCTGCATGTCGGCGATGAGCGCCTCCGCCTTCTGCCGGAGCGTCCCGGACTTCACGTTCGGTCCGTCCAGCCGCCGAACCCACGCGCGGTCGAAGACCGCGGGCATGGGCTTGATGGCGGAGAGCTCCGCCTGGATGGGATCGAGGTGGCGGCGCTCGAGCACCTTCGCCCGGACCGAGGCCGAGTAGACGTCGTCGGGGATGGGATCCCAGCCGCCGAACACGAGGTCGTCGAGCCCCGCGAGCGGCAGCGCGTCGCGCAGGGGCGGACCCTCGTTCCCGTCCTCCTCCATGATGCTGCCGAGCTGCGTGAGGGACCCGACCGGCATGGCGAGCTTCCTGCGCACCGCGATGGCGCCGGCGATGGCCGTCGTGGCGACCGCCCCCATGCCCGGGAACAGCAGCGCCAGCTTCTCGCCCTTGCGGAGTGGTGTGAGCTCCATCTTCATGTGCGTACCTCCGTCCCGAGCGGGCGTGTTGCGCTGACGGGCGAGCTACCGCCCGGCAGTCGAGCAGGTAGTGCGGGTTCTACCGCAAGGTTGGTGGTGGCGAAAGGTGAGTTTGCTCCCGGCAGGGTTGCGAGCTTACGCTCGTCTGCGTGTCCCACCTGCCTGCGCTCGCGTTGCTCCTCGCGCTGAAGTCCATCGCGGCGCAGGCCCCAGCACCGCTCCTCGAGTCCCTCGCCGCCGCACCGGCCGGCGGCCCGCGCGCGGCGGCGGCCAGCCGCGCGCTCGTCGGCGTCCGGTACGTCCGCTCCGCGCTCGGAGAGGGCCAAGGGCCGGATCCCGATCCGCGCTTCCGCCTCGACGCCTTCGATTGCCTCGGCTTCGTGGAGACGGCAGTCGCGCTGGGGAGCGCCCGCTCGCTCGACGAGGCGGCGCGGGCGCTCGACGACATCCGCTATCAGGGGTCGCCCGCGCTCGGCGCGAGGAACCATGAGGCCCAGTCGCAATGGATCCCGGCGAACCTCGCGAAGGGCTGGATCGTCGAGCTCACCCGGCCGCTCGCCGGCGAGCGGGCCGTTCCGGCGCCGATCGAGTTCACCTCCGAGCGATGGAGTGCGTTGCGCCGCGCCGGGCGGGCGATCGGTGGGCTGCCGGCGGCGCGAGCGCCCGTCGGGACGTTCGAGCTGTGGGCCGTCGCGCCGGCGGATGTCGCCGCGCTCGCCCCGCGCATCCCCGACGGCACGCTCGTCTTCGTCGTCCGCGAAGACATGCCGGGGCGTTCCACCCGGATCTCGCACGTGGGGCTCCTCGTCACCGGGCCTTCGGGCGGGCGCTCGGTCCGCCACGCGACGACCTGGCCCGGGCAGGAGCGCGTAGTGGAGGAGCCGCTCTCGGTCTTCATGGACCACCAGCGCCGCGGAAAACCTGGCTGGCCACTCGTGGGGTTCGCGCTGTTCGGCCTGCCGGACCAGAGCGCGCGCGTCGCTGCCCTGATGGCCGATCCGACGTAGCAGACTTCCGGGGCGTGGCGGTCGGCCACGTGGTTGCTTCGCGCACCTCGTGTGCCGAAGTTCTTGCGCGAGGGGGCGGGGGGCGGAGGGCGGCGTCGGGTCGGCGGCGGGGGGGGCGGGCGGCGCGGAAGCCGCAAAACCCCC
>JAEZXM010000557.1 GCA_023419875.1 Pseudomonadota bacterium
GCCTCGGCGCGGGCCTGGCCGACGCGACCGTCGAGGGTGGGATCGCCGCTCCGGGCGCGCGCCACGGTGACCGCCACCGCGGCGGAGCCCGGCGCGAGCGCGAGCGCCTCGGAGAGGAGCGCCTTCGCGGCCTCGCGATCGCTCTCCATCCAGTCGCGCGCAGCGAGGATCCGGGCGAGGACCGGGCCCGTGGCGGGGGCGAGGGCCAGCGCGAGCGCCCGGGCGCCGGCGACAGGCTCGGTCCGGTACGGCCGAACCGCGGCGGGTGCCGCGGGGCTGCCCGGGGTCGGGGCGCTCCAGGAGGCGTCCGAGGCCGCGCCGTCCGCGCGGGCAAGAGAGACAGCGAGCGCGCCGGTGCCGTCGGTCCGGGCGAGCTTCACCACCAGGCGATGACGCCCCGGGGAGAGCTCGAGCGGGAGGTGGACCACGGTGGGCAAGAATGCGCGATCGGCGCGGCGCTCCCAGACCGGCTGCCCGTCGAGGAGCACGCGGAGCGTGGACGGCGAGGCCACGACGAGCAGGTAGCCGCCGCCCTTCGAGAGGCTCGCGTCGGCGACGAGCGCGTAGACGTCTCCCCGCGGCGGCTCGCCCTCGAAGAGGAGCGTCCCGTCCGGCGTCGGGATGGTGCGGGTCCGGGTGGGGGGCAGGCCGGACGGAGCGGGGACCTCCGCGGGCAGGACGCCCTGCTCGGGCGGGATCGGCCGGTCGAAGTCGAGGATGCGCAGCTCGCTGAACGGGCCGGCGAGGGTCCAGGTGCTGACGGCGCCGTTGGCCGCGCGGTGCTTGGCGGCCGCCGCCAGATCGCCGGCCGTTTCGGCCGAGACCGCTCGCGCCACGCGGGCCCGGTAGGCGGCGACACCGGCGAGGCGGCCCTCTGCGAGAAGCCGGGCGACGCCGGCGTCCACCTGGGCGCTCCGGGCGGGAGACTCCTCCGCCAGATCCGCGAGCCGTCGGAGCGCGACGAGCGCGACGGGGCCCGCCGGGTCTGCGGAAGCGGCGGCCAGGAGGGCGGTCACCTCGGCCTCGCCGTCGAGCAGGCGCCGGGCGCTCAGGGCCTGAGCGAGCTCGGCCTGGGGGTCACCGGCGCGCGCCGTGCGGACGGACAGCAGACCGGGATCGAGGTCGCCGGCGGGTGTGGGGGCCTTCACCTGCGTCGCGGGCCCGGCGCAGGCCACGAGGGCGCTCGCGAGCAGCAGAAGACGTCCGACCGGACTCCTGGTGAACCCTCTCACGGTGCCTCCTTGGTCGCGGTCGCCCCCGGCGCGATCCGGACGCGCCGGGCGAAGGCGCGGTCGAGCTGGACCATGAGCTCGCGGAACGCCGCGTACTCGGCCACCGCCACGCGGCGTTCGGAGAGGATCACCCGTCCCTCGGCCACCACCGCGCCGGCCTCCTCGCCGTAGCGGAGCTCGAAGCTGCCGAGGGCCGTCTCGCCCCGGGCCGGGTCCGGCCGGTCCACGACGCGCCAGCCGGACGGAAGCGCGAACCGGTAACGGAAGCGCGTATCGCGCGCGCCGCCGAGGTCGAGCTCGTGGGTGCGTGCCGAGAGCGGCGTGTACGAGTCCGCGTAGCCCTGGGCGGCGCCGAAGGGGGTGAAGCGGAGCCCGGCGCCGTCCGCCTGGGCGGCGCGGGGGACCGACCCGGAGAAGCGGATCTCCACGTCGTCCTCGATGCGCTGGAGGTCCGAGACGGCGACCGTCTCGACCTTGGCCCCTGGGAAGAGCCGGCCCAGCGACTGCTCGAGGAGCTTCCTGCGCCCGTCCTCGGGGCCGTACGTGCGTCGGAAGTCCGGCGCCGACTGGCCGGCGGCGCGCCAGAGGCCGCGGACGGTGGCGCTGCCGTCGGGCGCGAGCGCGAGCTGCAGGTCGGCCTCGAGCCGGTTGTCGCCGGTGGTCGCGTCGGGGATGGTGCCGAACCGCGGCGGACCGTCCGGGTTCACGACCAGCACGGTTGCCCCGCGGTCCTGGGAGGGGAGGTCGCGCGTACCGGAGTAGGAGGCGGTCCCATCGAGCCAGAGGTCGAACTCGGGCACGTACACGATCGCGTGATCGAAGACCGAGAGCGAGGCAGGCTCCTCCGGGACACGCCCCAGCCGCCGGGTGCGCAGGAGCACGAGCCGCGCCTCGATGTCCATCGACGCGAGCAGTGCGTGCAGCAGGGAGGCCTTGTCCTTGCAGTCGCCGAACCGCCTCGAGAGGATCTGGTCCACGCGATACGGCTTGAAGCCGTGGATCCCGAACTCGAGGCCGACGTAGCGGGTCTGCGAGACCACGAAGCCGTACGCGGCTTGGACGAGGGCGAGCCGGGTGTCGCGGTCTAACGCGGAGCCGGCCTTCGCCGGCACCGTGCCGCCCCCGCTCGCGCGCGCCGCGGCCGAGATCTGCTGCGCGAGCGCCCGGATCTCGGCCGTCGGTTTCACCTGATCGCGCACGAGCCGCCAGTAGAAGAGGTTCACCTCGTCCCAGGTCCGGAACGTGGAGACGTGGAGGTAGCGCGAGACCTCGCTCCACCCCGGCATGCCCGGCTCGGGGGTGATGCGGGGAAGGTCGCGCGCGACGTAGCGGTGCTCGCGCACGCCGCCGGGGAGGGACCTCACCGCGTGCTCCACGCCCGCAGGCCGGTTCGCGTGGATGGCGCGCGCCTCGGGCACGAGCAGCACGTAGTCGAAGCGGAGCTTGCGGGAGGTCTCCTCGAGGAAGGTGAAGTCCCCGAAGTAATCCGAGAGCAAGTTCTCCGAGGCGGTGTCGTCGACGCGCCAGGCCACCTCGAGCACGTCGCCGGGCTGGAGCGCTTCGAACGAGAGCGTGCGCGTCATCAGATCGTAGTACAGACGGTACCAGGGCTCGCTGGCGCTCTGCACGCTCTCGCCGTGGCTCTCGACGGCGCGCCCGTCCGGCTTCAGCACGGCCGCGCGCTCCACGCGCAGCTCCTGCCGGTCCGGCGTCCAGGCGAGGCGCTGGCGCCGGAACGCATCGGCCCCGCGGGCCGTGAGCACCTTCACGACGCGGTGGGTGTAGCTGGACGAGAGCCCGCTGGGCAGGACGCGGGTCACGTGCAGCTCGGCGAGGATGATCGCGTCCTCGTCCGGTCGGGCCGAAGGCGCCTTCGCCACGAGGGCGCGGGCGTCGAGCTGGTACGGCTTCCAGAAGCGCTCCTCGTCCGGCGTGAGGCTGCGGACGAGCTCCTTGAGCTCCGGGTTCTGAGGGCGGAGCTGGAGCGCCCGGGCGAGGTCGGCCCGGGCCTCGCGGGCTCGGCCGGCGGAGAGCCGGGCCCGGCCGCGCCGCTCCCACCCGTCGGCCTCCTCCGGGCAGAGCTCGAGGGCGCGCGCGTACACCTCCTCGGCCTCCTCCGTCCGGTCGTTGGCTGCGAGGAGATCGGCGAGTCGGAGGTGGAGGGCGAGCTCGCCCGGGGCAACGCGCAGCCCTTCGCGGAGCAGCCCGACCGCGCCGTCCAGGTCGCCCCGGTCGACGAGGTGGGAGGCGAGGCTCGCGCGCACGCCGACGTCGTCGAACCGGAGCGCGAGCAGGGTCCGCTCGCGCCCGATCGCCTGGTCGAGACGGCCGAGGCGGCTCGCGGCCAGAGCCGCGGCCCGGACGGCGCTCGGGGCGGTGGGGAAGCGGCGCGCCGCGTCCTCGGCGATGAGGGCTGCGC
>JAEZXM010000563.1 GCA_023419875.1 Pseudomonadota bacterium
GTGCAGGCGCTGCTCGACCGCGCGCTGGTGATGCCGGTCCTGACCGCGCACCCCACCGAGGCGCGCCGGCGCACGGTGCTCGACCACCTGGACCGGGTCTCGGGCCTGCTCGCCGCGCTCGACGACCCGCGCGCCGGGGTCCGCGAGAAGGCGGCGCTCGAGGACCGGCTCCGCGAGGCGATCACCGCGCTCGCCGCGACGCGGATGTCGCGCACCGTCCGGCCCACCGCGCTCGACGAGGTGCGCGCCGGGCTGGTCGTGTTCGAGCGGACGCTCCTCGATGCGGTGCCCGAGGTCTACCGGTCCCTGGCCCGAGGGCTCGCCGAGCAGTGGCCGGAGACGGAGATCCGGATCCCGGCCTTCCTCCGGTTCGGCACCTGGATCGGCGGCGACCGCGACGGGAACCCGTTCGTCACCGCCGAGGTGACGCGCGCGGCGCTGGAGCGGCAGCGGGCGCTGGTGCTCGAGCGCTACGCCCTCGATCTGCGGCGGCTCCGGGGCGAGCTCTCGGCCTCCTCGGCGGGCCTGCCGCGCGAGGCGCGCGAGCGGCTGGAGGCCTCGATCGCCCGGGACCGCGAGTGGTTCCCGGAGCTGCCGCCGGCATCGCGTTCGCTGCGGGACGACGAGCGCTGGCGCGAGAAGCTCCGCTACATGTTGGCCCGCCTCGAGGCGGCGCGCGTGCGGGGCGAGGGCGGCTACCCGGACGCGGAGAGCTACCTCGCCGACCTCGAGCTCCTGCAGCAGACGCTCGCCGCGGCGGGCCTCTCCCGGCTCGCCCGCGGCGCGCTCGAGGACGCGCGGCGCCGCGCCGAGGTGTTCGGGTTCCACCTCGCCTCGATGGACCTGCGGCAGCACTCCGACGTGCACGCGCGGGTCGTGGACGAGGTGCTGGCCCGGGGCGGTACGCCCGGCTACCGCGAGCGGACCGAGGCGGAGCGGTGCGCGCTGCTCGCGGAGCTCGTCGGCCGGACCGCGCTCCCGGTGCCCGATCGCCGCGCGCTCTCGTCCGAGGCGCGCGAGGCGCTCGAGACCCTGGAGGTCGTCGGCCGGGCCCGGCGCGAAGGGGGGCCGGCGGCATGCGAGCGGTACATCACCTCGTTCACGCGGAGCCTCTCGGATCTCCTCGAGGTGGCGTTCCTCGCCCGGACGGCCCGGCTCGCGCCGGACGAGCTCCGGCCGGTGCCGCTCCTCGAGCAGCTCGAGGATCTCGAGAACGCGGGCGCGCTCGCGCAGTCGATGCTCTCCGTCCCGCCGCTCCGGGCGGCGCTGCGCGGGGAGCTCGAGGTGATGGTCGGCTACTCCGACTCGGGGAAGCAGGTGGGCTACCTCCCGAGCCGGGCGGCGCTGCACAAGGCGCAGCTCGTCCTCGCCCAGATCGCCGAGGCGGAGGGGCTGACGCTCACGATCTTCCACGGCCGCGGCGGGTCCGTCGGTCGCGGCGGCGGGCCGGCCAACCGGGCCATCCGCGCGCAGCCGCGGGCGGCGCTGCGCGGGCGGTTCCGTGTGACCGAGCAGGGCGAGACGGTCGCCGCCCGCTACGGGCGGCGCGAGATCGCGCTCCGCGACCTCGAGCAGATGGTGAACGGCGTCCTGTGCACCTCGGTGGGCCCGCCGGAGCGCGCCGCCGACGCGGCGGCCAGGGAGCGGGAGGGCATGCTCGACCGCATGGCGGGGGCGGCGCTGGAGAGCTATCGGCGGCTCACCGCCGACCCGGACCGCCTCGCCCGCTACGCGCTGCGGGCGACGCCCATGGAGGAGGTCCCCGAGCTGCGGTTCGCCTCGCGCCCGGCGAGCCGGACCGGGACGATCTCGCTCGACGCGCTCCGCGCCATCCCCTGGGTCTTCTCCTGGAACCAGAGCCGGCACGGCATCCCGGGCTGGTTCGGCCTCGGCACCGGGATCGACGCCCTCCTCGCGGAGGTGGGCGCCGAGCGCGCCCGCGCCCTGTACCGCGAGTGGCCCTTCCTGCGAGGGCTCGTGGACGATGCCCGGATCGCCCTCACGCAGGCCGACATGGACGTCGCCGGTCAGTACGCGCGGCTCGCCGATCCCGCAGATCGGGGGATCATGGAGCTCATCCGGGAGGAGCACGCCCGGACCGTCACGGCCATCCGGACCCTCTCGGGCGAGCCGAGCCTCATGGCGGCGTGGCCGGCGGTGGAGAAGGCCGCGCACCGCCGGAACCCGTACGTGGACGTGCTCTCGCACGTCCAGATCGAGCTCCTCCGCCGGCTCCGCGCCGCGGAGGGCTCCGAGCGGGAGCGCGTGCGCGAGGCCCTGCTCCTGACGGTGAACGGGATCGCCGCCGGGTTGCAGACGGTGGGGTAGGGCGGCGCCGTCGCCTCGCTTCACCGGTGACGGCCGGCGCGGCATACGATGCCCCCGGACCGGAGGCTCACCATGCACTCCCACTCGCTGCGCGTTCTCTCCCCCGCCCTCGCCGCCCTGCTCGCCTGCTCCCACACCGCGCCCGCCTCGCCGCCGCCGGTGGAGCACGGCAACCCCGCCGGCTACCGCGTCCACTCGCTCTCGGGCTCCTCGATCTCCGCGAGGACCGCGACCGTGAACGGCGTGGGGATGGACACAACCAGCGTCGAGACCATCGCCGCGTCGGTGCAGGCGATG
This sequence comes from Pseudomonadota bacterium, assembly GCA_023419875.1. Taxonomy (GTDB): domain Bacteria; phylum Myxococcota; class Myxococcia; order Myxococcales; family Anaeromyxobacteraceae; genus Anaeromyxobacter. The sequence continues at coordinate 2,626 of JAEZXM010000563.1, forward strand.
CTGAGCTCGGAGGCGCGGGCGCCGCGCACGGTGGCCGAGGTCTCGGGCGCGGCCCCGGACGTCACCGTCGACTTCACCGCGCCAGCGACGCCCGTGCCGGCGACCTTCCACGGCGCCGACATCCAGTGGCGGAGCAAGTTCTTCTTCGGGAACCCGCGCTGGCGCGCGCTCGTCTCGCACATGAAGCTCGGGATCCTCCGCTTCCCCGGTGGGCAGGAGCGCGTCCGGTACGATCGCCACCTGCCCTCCGGGACGCCCGCGAGCGACACGCTCACGGTCACCGCCACGCAGCCGTACGAGTTCCGGATCACCGGCGAGGACGTGGAGGAGTTCATCGGGCTCTGCCGGGAGCTCGGCATCGAGGCGGAGCCGGAGGTGAACCTCACCGTGGACGATCCGGCGATGTGGAAGGACATGGTCGACCAGATCGTGAACGGGCTCGGCTACCCGCTGACGTACCTCTCGGTCGGGAACGAGCCGGACATCAAGTCGCCGAACGGCAACTGGCCCTACTACGGCGTCACCGGCGGGAACAGCGAGACGAACCGTGACACGGTCCTCGACGAGTACCGGCGCCGGCACCTCGCCTCTCACGCCGCGATCTCGCAGGTGAAGCCGGGCATGACCTTCGTGTACGGCGAGCTCGGGATGTGGACCCCGGACCAGCTGGGGAAGAACCTCGACCGGCTCCTCGGCGGGCTCGGCGGGAACCGCCCCGGCGCGATCGCCGCCCACTGGTACATGCTGGGCAACTGGGGCCAGTCGGCGGGGAGCGGCGACTACCCGTCGATCGGGAACCTCGACGCCCAGGGGTCGGGGATCCGGAACATCGCCTACCTCGAGACCATCGCGGACACCATGCGCGCGCGGGCGGAGGCGAACGGGCAGGCCGGCGCGAAGCTCTTCCTCGGCGAGTTCGGCGTCTCCTGGAGCGCGACGTCCGCCGATGCCGAGGTCTCGAACCGGCTCGCGGCAGCGATCTTCAACGCAGAGGCGCAGGAACGCGGGAAGCTCGCCGGGTTCGACTCGATGCAGTGGTTCGGGCTCTCCGACCCGGACTCGTTCGGGAACTGGGTTCCCTCGCTCATCGAGGTCGCGGACGCCTCGGGCCAGCCCACTCCGCGGCCGCAGTGGTTCGTGTACTTCCTGTACAAGCACCTGTACGGCGACCAGATCGTGCGCGTCCGGAACGGGCTCCACGCGGACTGGTCGATCCACGCGGCGAAGGACGCGGGCCGGAGCTACCTCATGCTCGTGAACCGGAGCGGGACGGCGCGGGTCGAGAAGGTGGCAGAGGTGACGACCGCGGCCGGCACGCGGCAGCTCCGGCTGACGCTGCACCCGCACTCGGTGACCATCGTGAGCTTCTGAGCGCCGAGATGCCCGACCGCCCCGTCCCCCCGCGCGACGAGTACCTCGCGCGCATCCACCGGGTGCAGGACCACATCGAGCGGCACCTCGGCGAGGAGCTGCGCCTCGAGGACCTCGCCCGGGTGGCCTGCTTCTCGCCCTTCCACTTCCACCGCATCTACGCGGCGGTGACCGGGGAGACCATCCGCGGCTTCGTGGCCCGCGTCCGGCTCGAGCGGGCGGCGAGCGCGCTCCTCCGCCAGCCCGAGCGGAGCGTCACCGAGATCGCGCTCGACGCCGGGTTCGGCGGGTCGGCCGCCTTCGCGCGGGCCTTCCGGGCGGCGTACGGGACGACCGCCACGCAGTTCCGCAAGACGGGCAAACCGCTCCGCAAGCGCGGTGAAGAGGGCGCGGAGGGCGCCGGGTACGTTGCCCCCGTCGGCGCGGCGCCGGATGGACCGGAGGCCGCCGCAGGACGGAGGGCGGACATGAACGGCAAGGAGAAGAAGCAGGCGGACGAGCTCCGCGTCGAGGAGCTGCCGGCCTTCACGGTGGCCTACGTGCGCCACGTGGGGCCGTACGCCGGAAACCCGGAGCTCTTCGCGCAGCTCTTCGGGCGGCTGGGACAGTGGGCGGGGCCCCGCGGGCTCATCGGGAAGGACGCGCGCTGGCTCGCCATCTACCACGATGACCCGGAGATCACGCCGCCCGAGAAGCTGCGGCTCTCCTGCTGCATCTCGGTCCCCGCGGGCACGAAGGGCGAGCGCGACGTGAGCGTGCTGGAGATCCCGGCGGGCAGGTGCGCGGTGGCCCGGTTCACGCTCCGCGGCGACGAGTACGCGGCGGCCTGGAACTGGCTCATGGGCGAGTGGCTGCCCGCGAGCGGCTACCAGCCGGACGATCGGCCCTGCTACGAGGTCTACCTCTCGGGGCCGGAGGATCCGGTCAAGGTCGTCCAGCTCGTCGAGCCGATCAAGGCGCTGTGACGGCGCCGCACGCCGCCTCCTCTGCGGGTCGGCCAGCTGCTTCTGGATGGCGGCGACCTGCTACTTCACCGCGCCCGCGTGGCAGTCTCCGCCGAGGAGCTTGCCGCTCACCTTCATGGTCATGTCTCCCTGCTTCGAGTGCATGACCATCTTGCCGCTGAGGCGATCCTTGGTCTGGACGATCTCGCCTTCACCGGTCATCGGCTCGGGGCCGCCGCACTTCATCTTCCAGGTCATCTTGTCGCCCGACTTCTTCACGTCGGTGACCTTGCAGTTCTCGTCCTCCATCCCAGGCGGCTGCTCGGCACCGGACTTGGGCACGCAGGTCTTCTGCGTGGTCGGGGGCATGGACATCCCGCCCATCTCGGCCTGGATGGTGTGCTCCCACCAGACGCCGGGCTCGGTGTCGGCGGCGCGCGGCGACGAGGGGAAGAAGGCAAGCGCGAGAGCGCCGAGGCAGAGGCGGAGGGCGTTGCGGATCGACATGTCGGTTCTCCCGGGAGCGTCGACAAGGTGAGCGGGCGATCGAGCAAGCGGAAGATTCTGTGCACGCCGGTCGTCCCGTGTCGATGACCTGTCCTCGGGAGGCGGGCGCGGGGAGGCGGCGGCTCTGGGCCGGCGGTGTGGGACCGCGACTCCCCGTACCTCGAGGGGGGGCCGACACCCACCCGTCGGGTCGCGGTATTCTCCCGCTGGAACCGTGGCCCGCCCCGACGTCGAGCACAGCATTGCGGAGTCCCTCGGGCGCGGTGCGCACGACGAGGCGGCAGAGCGTGCGATCCGCGGGTATGGCCCGGAGATCTTGGGCTACCTGAACCGGATCCTCGGGTCGCGCGGCGACGCCGCCGACGCGTTCTCGCTCTTTGCCGAGCAGCTCTGGAAGGGCCTCGCGGGGTTCGAGGCGCGCAGCTCGCTTCGCGTCTGGGCGTACCAGATCGCCTGGCGGGCCGCCCTTCGCGTCCGCTCGGAGGCCTGGGGCCGGCGCCGCGAGCGGTTCCCCACCTCGATGGCGTCGCGGATCGCCGGAGACGTGCTCTCGCGGACGCCCGCCGCCGTCGAGGCGGAGAGCGCGCACCTCGCGAAGCTGCGCGCGGCGCTCGACGCGGAGGAGCAGAGCCTGCTCGTCCTGCGGCTCGACCGGAGTCTGTCCTGGCGCGAGGTCGCCGAGGTGATGGCCGCCGAGGGCCGGGTCGCCGACGAGGTCGCGTTGCGCAAGCGCTTCGAGCGGATCAAGGCCAAGCTCGCCGACCTCGCGCGCGCGGACGGCCTCGTGGAGTGATCGCCGGCCCCGCCTGCCTCACTCGAAGGACGCCACCCAGACCGTGCGCTGGCCGGCCTTCACCACGATCTGGGCCTCCCGCGCGCCGAGCTGGGGATGGACGGCGCGGACGCGGTGACGACCGGCGCCGAGCTGCGCCTCGCGCGGAGACTCCCCGAGCGCGTACCCGTCCACGAAAAGCTCCGCCCACGGCGACGCCTCGAGCGCGAGGAGCCCGTCCCCGGATTCGGGCCCCGGAAGCGGGAGCGAGTTGAGCTCGGGGCGAACGGCGGAGGGGGGCGGCGGCGGCGGCGGCGCTGCGGTCCGGTCCGGCTTCACTGCGGGGCGGGTCGTGGTCCGCGTCGCGGGAGGTGGCGGAGCGGGCGGCGGAGCGGGCGGCGGGCGCGGCGCGTCGCTGGACGAGACCGCTGCGTCTCGCTTGACCGGTGCCTGGGCGTCCTTGGCGGGCACGATCGGGACGATGATCGCAGGCGCCAGCGGTGGTGGGTCCGCAGGCCGCGAGGTCGGGGTGGACGGGTCCTCGCCGAGCACCTCCCGTCCCAGGAGGACCGCCAGTGCCACGGCAGCGAGGCCCGAGGCGGCCCAGGCGAGCCGGCGGATCCCGCGCGCGCGCGCCGGCATCGGCGCCGTCTGGACGCGAGGGATCGTCGCCACCTCGGCCGAGACGAGCGGCACGGTCTGCGCGAGTGGGGGGCGGGCCGGAGGGATCGCATCCTCCTCGATCGGGCAGGCGAGGAGCGCCGCTCGGAACGCCTCGGCGGAGGCGGGCCGCTCGTCGCGGCCCTTCGCCAGGGAGGAGAGCACGAGGGCCT
>JAEZXM010000585.1 GCA_023419875.1 Pseudomonadota bacterium
GCGCAGCCCCCCAGCAAGAAGACCCGGGGGTTCGAGTCCCTCCGGGCGTGCTACCACGGTCGGCGCGAAGGCGCGGCCGGCCAGGCCGCGCCGGGAGCGCGGCGGGGGGTCTGGGGGGCGGAGCGACCACGACGGCGCTCGATCTTCGAGGCCGCTCGCAGCGCAGCCCCCCAGCAAGAAGACCCGGGGGTTCGAGTCCCTCCGGGCGTGCTGGAACTGACGTTGACACACCCGCGTTCCGCTGCTAGAAACCGCGACCCTCGGGTGACCGAGAGTCCACGGGCGCATAGCTCAACTGGCAGAGCAATGGACTCTTAATCCATAGGTTGAAGGTTCGATTCCTTCTGCGCTCAAAATGAAGCCCGCCGGTCCGCCGGCGGGCTTCACTCTTTCTTGCCGCCCTGGATCACGCCGAACCGCGGGCGCTTCCGCTCGGGCGGCCGGAGGATGCCGGCCAGCACCGAAGGCCAGGGGAACGCGCAGTCGAACCGCCGACCCCGGAACGTCAGGTTGCAGCGGATGCCCCACTCGTCGAGGAGCACCTCCGGCGTGTCGCGCGGCACCACCACGTTCACGCGGACGAGCTCCTCGTCCTGCAGGTACTCGGGCAGCACCACGCCGGGCGCGGCGGGCGCGACGATCACGCACTCGATCACCGACGCCGCGCGGCAGGCCTCGAGCATCTCGGCGTAGCGCCGGCGGAGCGCGAACAGCTCCAGCGCACCCTGCGACCATCCGGGACAGGTGGACGGACAGGGCGCGTCCGGAGGGTGATCGTGTGGATCCTCCACGGGCCGTTCTTACTACAGTCGAAGGCCACGCGTCCTTCGGCGTGGTAGACAGGTGCGAGCGCAGGCCCAGGCGCTTAGCCTGGGGCCGTCGCGAGGCGAGGGATTCGGGGGGGCCGAGCCTCACCGGTCCCCCCGTATCGATCAGGGCGGGTGGCGGAACTGGCAGACGCGCTGGACTTAGGATCCAGAGCCGCGAGGCGTGAGGGTTCGAGCCCCTCCCCGCCCACTCTGCGCTTGACCCAGGGGGCCGGCGCACGTAGCACTTACCGCCTTTCTCCGAAGCGAAAAGGTCCAGGACGAACATGAAGATCCAGGTCGAGACGCTCTCCCCCGTGGAGCGCAAGGTCACCATCGAGGTCGATCCCGATCGCGTCGCGAAGGAGCTCGAGCGCGCGTACGCCGGTCTCTCCCGGCGGGTGAAGCTGCGCGGGTTCCGCCCCGGCAAGGCGCCGCGCAAGGTGCTCGAGCGCCAGTTCCGCGCCGAGGTCGAGAGCGACGTCGCCGAGCGGATCGTCGCCGACACCTTCGCCGAGGCGGTGCGCAGCGAGGACCTTCCGGTGGTGGCCCCGCCCAGCGTCTCGATCGCCGAGGGGATCGCCGAGGGCAAGCCGCTCCGGTACACGGCCCGGGTCGAGGTGAAGCCGGCGTTCGAGCCGAAGGACTACCGCGGGCTCGCCGTGGTCCGGAAGCCGCCGGAGGTCACGGACGAGATGATCGCCTCCGAGCTCGGGCGGCTCCAGCAGTCGTTCGCGGAGCTCGCCCCCGTCGAGGGGCGCTTCGAGGCGCAGCCGGGGGACTGGGCGATCATCGATCACGAGGGCACCGTGGACGGAATGCCGTTCTCGGGCTCGAAGGCCGAAGACGTCACCGTCCGGGTCGCCCCCGGCCCGATCAACGAGGGCAACCTCGAGCGGCTCGCGGGGGTGAAGGTCGGCGAGGTGATCGACTTCGAGGAGGGGTTCGGTCCGGAGGCCCGCGATCCGGCCCTCCGGGGCAAGATCGCGAGGATGAAGGCGCGGCTCAAGGCGCTCAAGACGCAGAAGATCCCGGCCCTCGACGACGACTTTGCGCGGACCGTGGGCATCGACGGCGTCGAGACGCTCGACGCCCTCCGGGCACGGATCCGGAGCGATCTCGAGCGGCGAGAGAAGCGGCGGGCGGAGGCCCAGCTCCGGGACGCGCTGGTCAAGGCCGCGCTCGCGAAGAACGACTTCGAGGTGCCCGGGTCACTCGTGGAGCGGGCCATCGACCAGATGATCGAGGGGACGGCCGAGCGGTTCGCGCGGCAGGGGATCGACCTGCGCAATCTGGAGATGGACATGGCCCGGCTGCGGGCCGACCTGCGCGAGCAGGCGCTCCTCCAGGTGCGCGGCGCGCTCCTGCTCGAGGCCATCGCCGAGGTGGAGAAGATCGAGGTCACGGAAGAGGACCTTCGGGCGGAGCTCGCGCGGATCGCCGACGAGATGGGGGTGCCCCTCGCGAAGGTCCAGCAGCAAACGAAGGGCAAGGAGACGCGCGAGGCGCTAAGGAACAGGATCAGGGAGGACAAGGCGCTCTCGCTCCTGTCCTCCGCGGCCACGATCCAGGCGGAGGAGCCGGAGACGAGGAGACCATGAGCTACCTGATTCCCTACGTCATCGAGCAGACGCACCGCGGCGAGCGCAGCTACGACATCTACTCGCGCCTGCTCAAGGACCGGATCATCTTCCTGGGCTCGGAGGTGAACGACGAGATCGCCAACGTCATCATCGCCCAGATGCTCTTCCTCGAGTCCGAGGACCCGGACAAGGACATCAACCTCTACATCAACAGCCCGGGCGGCTCGGTCACCGCCGGTATGGCGATCTACGACACCATGCAGTACGTGAAGCCGCCGGTCTCCACGATCTGCATCGGCCAGGCGGCCAGCATGGGGGCGGTCCTCCTGGCCTCGGGGGCGCAGGGGAAGCGCTACGCCCTTCCGAACGCCCGGATCATGATCCACCAGCTCTCGGGCGGGTATCAGGGCCAGGCCTCCGACATCGAGATCCAGGCCAAGGAGGCGCTCCGCCTCAAGTCGCGCCTCAACGAGATCCTCGCCCGCCACACGCGTCAACCCATCGAGCGGATCGAGAAGGACTCCGACCGCGACTACTTCATGGGCCCAGGTGAGGCGAAGGAGTACGGCCTCGTCGACGAGGTCTTCGTCCACAAGAAGGCGGTGGAGCGGAAGCAGCAGTAGACTGGAGGAAGGCGGCCTCTTGCCGGCGCCGCCCCGGAGGACACGGCTTGGAGAAGCGCGAGACCCTCAGCTGCAGCTTCTGCGGAAAGTCGCAGAAGGAGGTCAAGAAGCTCATCGCCGGGCCGACGGTCTACATCTGCGACGAGTGCATCGGGCTCTGCAACGACATCATCGCCGAGGAGATCGCCGGCGACGAGAAGCGCGAGCAGAAGCTCCGCATCCCGCGCCCCTTCGAGATCAAGGCGATCCTGGACGAGTACGTGGTCGGGCAGGAGCGGGCGAAGAAGACCCTCGCCGTTGCCGTCCACAACCACTACAAGCGGATCGAGAGCCGGGTCTCGATCGACGACGTCGAGCTGCAGAAGTCCAACATCCTGCTCCTCGGCCCCACCGGATCGGGCAAGACGCTGCTCGCCCAGACGCTCGCCAAGATCCTGAACGTCCCGTTCACCATCGCCGACGCCACCACCCTCACCGAGGCCGGGTACGTCGGCGAGGACGTCGAGAACATCATCGTGAACCTCCTGCAGGCCGCCGATCACGACATCGAGCGGGCGCAGAAGGGGATCGTCTACATCGACGAGATCGACAAGATCGCCCGCAAGTCCGAGAACCCCTCCATCACCCGCGACGTGTCCGGGGAGGGCGTACAGCAGGCCCTGCTCAAGATCATCGAGGGCACGGTCGCCAACGTGCCCCCCAAGGGCGGGCGCAAGCATCCCCAGCAGGAGTTCCTGCAGGTGGACACGACCAACATCCTGTTCATCTGTGGCGGCGCGTTCTGCGGGCTGGAGTCGATCGTGGAGCGGCGTGTGGGCGGCCGGAGCCTCGGGTTCGGCGCCGACCCGAAGTCTCGCGCCGACCGGAACACCGGCGAGCTGCTCGCCCTGGTGGAGCCGGACGACTTGCTCAAGTTCGGTCTCATCCCCGAGTTCGTCGGCCGCCTCCCGGTGGTGACGAGCCTCGAGGAGCTCGACCAGCAGGCGCTCATCGACATCCTCACGAAGCCGAGGAACGCGCTCGTGAAGCAGTACAAGAAGCTGATGGAGATGGACGGGGTGGCGCTCAAGTTCACCGACGGCGCCCTCGAGGCGGTGGCCAAGGCGGCGATGAAGAACCGAGCAGGCGCCCGCGGGCTGCGCGCCATCCTCGAGAGCGCGATGCTCGACATCATGTACGACGTGCCCAGCCGCCGGAACATCCGCGAGATCGTGATCTCCGAGGACGTGGTGGAGAGGAACGAGCCGCCGCTCGTCGTGATGGAGAAGGAAGCGGAGAGCGCGTAGTCGAGCAGGCCCGCCGGGAGCGCCCGAGCAGCGGCCGTCCGCGTCAGCGTTCGGTTTCGAGGGATGTCGCGGCCACCCCGAAGGTGGTGTCGCCGCGGTGTGTGCCTTTGGACCCCCGGCCCGAGGTGGGGTGCGTGCTCCCATGGGGACGGGGAGGCCTCTTTACGCACGGCCGGGCGCCCGCGATCATCGACGGGAGGGCGTCTTGCCTCGAACCGAAGAACCCGGCCCGCTCCGGTGTTAGGTGGTAGGTTCCGACCCGTCGTCCTCCAAGGAGCGTCTGCACCGTGGCCATCTTCTCCCGCAACGATGACGGCAAGAAGGACGGGAAGCGTATCCGGACGCTCCCCCTCCTGCCCCTGCGCGACATCATCGTCTTCCCTCACATGGTCGTGCCGCTGTTCGTGGGCCGGCAGAAGTCGATCGCCGCGCTCGAGGAGGCGATGGGCGGCGACAAGGCGGTCCTGCTCTGCGCCCAGAAGAAGGCCAAGACCAACGAGCCGACGCCCGAGGACATCTTCGCGGTCGGCACGGTCGGGTCGATCATCCAGCTCCTGCGCCTCCCCGACGGGACGGTGAAGGTGCTCGTCGAGGGGCGCCAGCGCGCCCGCGCCCGGCGATTTCTGGAGAACGACAAGTTCCTGGTGGTCGAGGCCGAGGAGATCGAGGAGCAGATCGACCGCACGGTGGAGCTCGAGGCGCTCATGCGCTCGGTGCACTCCACCTTCGAGGCCTACGTCAAGCTCAACAAGCGGATCCCGCCGGAGATGCTGACCAGCGTCGCGTCGATCGACGATCCGGCGCGCCTCGCCGACACCATCGTCGCGCACCTCTCGCTCAAGCTGAACGACAAGCAGTCGATCCTGGAGACCGAGTCCCCGGCCCGTCGGCTCGAGCGGCTCTACGAGCTGATGCAGGGAGAGATCGAGATCCTGCAGGTCGAGAAGAAGATCCGGACGCGCGTCAAGAAGCAGATGGAGAAGACGCAGAAGGAGTACTACCTCAACGAGCAGATGCAGGCGATCCAGAAGGAGCTCGGAGAGCGGGACGAGTTCAAGAACGAGATCCAGGAGCTCGAGGAGAAGATCAAGAACAAGAAGATGTCGAAGGAGGCCACCCTCAAGGCCAAGAAGGAGCTCAAGAAGCTCAAGATGATGAGCCCGATGAGCGCCGAGGCCACGGTGGTCCGGAACTACATCGACTGGATCCTCTCGCTCCCCTGGTACGAGTACACCGAGGACAAGCTCGAGATCCCCGAGGCGGAGCGGATCCTCGACGAGGATCACTACGGGCTCAAGAAGCCCAAGGAGCGGATCCTCGAGTACCTCGCCGTCCAGAAGCTCGTCGATCGGATCCGCGGCCCCATTCTCTGCTTCGTCGGTCCCCCGGGCGTGGGCAAGACCTCGCTCGGCAAGTCCATCGCCCGCGCCATGAACCGGCGCTTCATCCGGATCAGCCTGGGTGGCGTCCGCGACGAGGCCGAGATCCGCGGTCACCGGCGCACGTACATCGGCGCCCTGCCCGGGAAGATCATCCAGTCGCTCAAGAAGGCCGCCTCCGGCAACCCGGTCTTCCTCCTCGACGAGGTGGACAAGATGTCCACCGACTTCCGCGGCGACCCCTCGGCGGCGCTCCTCGAGGTGCTCGACCCCGAGCAGAACTTCGCCTTCAACGACCACTACCTCGACCTCGACTACGACCTCTCCAAGGTCCTGTTCATCTGCACCGCGAACACCATGGGCGGCATCCCGCTGCCGCTCCAGGACCGCATGGAGATCATCCGGCTCGCCGGGTACACGGACCTCGAGAAGCTCTCCATCGCCACCCGCTACCTCATCCCGAAGCAGAAGGAGCTGAACGGGCTCGAGCACGTGCCCGTGACCTGGAGGCGGCGGGCGCTCAAGTCGATCGTGCACACGTACACGAAGGAGTCCGGCGTCCGCTCGCTCGAGCGCGAGATCGGCTCGATCTGCCGGAAGATCGCCAAGGACGTCCTCAAGAACGGCCGGCCCGAGGGCAAGGGCTACGACGTCACCGAGAAGCTCGTGCAGAAGTACCTGGGCCCTCCGCGGTTCCGCTACGGCACCGCCGAGGAGCAGGACCAGATCGGCCTCACCACCGGCCTCGCCTGGACCGAGCTGGGCGGCGAGCTCTTGACGGTCGAGGCCCAGGTGATGCCTGGCAAGGGCAAGCTCACCATCACCGGCAAGCTGGGTGAGGTGATGCAGGAGTCCGCGCAGGCGGCGATGAGCTACGTCCGCTCGCGCGCCGAGCTGCTCGGTCTCGACAAGCGGTTCCTCGAGAACGTGGACATCCACGTGCACGTTCCCGAGGGCGCCATCCCCAAGGACGGCCCGTCCGCCGGCATCACCATGGCGACGACGCTCGTCTCCGCGCTCTGCCGCCTCCCGGTGCGCAAGGACGTGGCCATGACCGGCGAGATCACGCTCCGCGGCCGCGTGCTCCCGATCGGCGGCCTCAAGGAGAAGGTCCTCGCCGCCCACCGCGGCGGCATCAAGCGGGTGCTCATCCCCAAGGAGAACCAGAAGGACATCCGCGAGATCCCGAAGAAGGTTCGCGAGGCGCTCACCATCCTGCCGGTGGAGAGCGCCGACGAGGTGCTGCGCGAGTCGCTCGTGCTCGGCAACCCGCAGGAGTTCCTGCGAAAGCCCACGCTCTCGCCGGAGTCCGAAGGGGTGCCGGAGACGGCCGCGCACGCGTAGGCGCGGCTCGGCCTCGCGCGCTCAAGGCGTGACCAGCCGGACCTGCTGCACGTACTCGATGCCGAGGAGGCCGGTGGGCGCCACGACCTCCAGCACGTGGGGCCCCGGCCCCTGCGCTGCCTCCTGCGCCTCGATCGAGACCGGGATCCGGATCACCTGGCCCGGATCCCGCCAGGACTCGACGTCGGCGTACATCGCCTCGAACCGGCCCTCGTTGCGGGGATGATGCCCGGGCTCTCCGCCCGAGGCCTGCCACGCGGACACCCAGGAGCGCACCGGCGGGTGCAGGACGCGGTCCGGCTCGCGGGCGAAGCTGCAGTTCACCGCGCACGCGAGCGTGACGCTCGCGCCGAGGAGACCGACCAGGATCGCGAACGCGTACGGGTAGGCCCGCGACTCGCGCCGGACGCGCCGCGAGAGGAGCCGCTCGCCGAGGAAGAGCAGCGCGATCGCCGCGCCGGCGACGAGGAAGAGCCGGGGCCAGTCCAGGATGAGGAGGGCCCGGCTTCCGGGGCGCTCGGCAACGAGCACCGCTCCGGCGGCGACCAGGGCGAACGAGAGGAAGAGCTGGGGGGGCGAAAAGCCGTCGCGTCGCATGGCGGGCATTCTACTCCCGCGCGGGCCCCGAGGGTCCGCTCTCGGCAGGCACGCGCGCGTAGTACCGGTGCGCGCCGCGCGCGCTCGGCAGCGGTGTGAGGCCGAGACGTGCGAGATCCCATCCCGGCGCGCCGTCCTTCACCAATACCCAGCGGCGCGCCACGCGGCGGGCCTCGGCCAGCGACTCCGGCGCGAGCGGGCGCGGGTCCGAGAGCCGGCGAACCACGTCGAAGCCGCCCGGCTCGGCGCGGGCGTGCCGGAACATCGGGTCGAAGACCACCACGTCGAAGCTCCGGGGCGGCGCCTTCCGCAGCCACGCCCCGTGGTCCGCATGGAGCACCTCCACGCGCCGGGCCGCCTCGCGGTCGTAGCGGCGGAGCCCTTCCCCCGTCCAGGCGGCGAGCGCGGGCGAGGACTCGAGCGCGAGCACGCGACCCTTCGGGCCCGCGGCGGCGGCCGCCACGAGCGCATCGGCGCCGAGCCCGGCGGTGCAGTCGAGGACGTGGTCGCCGGGCACGATCCCGGCTGCGTCCAGGAACGGATCGCGCTCGGTGGGATCGCCGGGTTTCCCGGCGTGCGCGGCCAGGAGCCGCGCGAGGCGGAGCGCGCCCATGCCGGGGGACCAGGCGTGCTCGGCACCCCCGGCGGAGAGGACCGCGCGCGTCCTCGAGAGGACCAGCGCCGCCTCGGCCCCGACCTCGGCCGTGACCCGCGACAGCGCCCGCCCGCCGCGGGCCACGTAGGGGAGCCCGTACCGCTCCGCGGCGCGCAGGGCGGCCTCGATCTCGTCGGCTTGAGGGTGGAGCGGGGTGGTGACGGCGAGGCGCACCGGCGGAGCGTATCGCGCGGAGCCCGACTATACTCGTCCATCTCCAAGCGAGGCGCCGAACGATGAGCCTTCCCGTCGTCCCGATCCACGATCCCGTCGCCCACCCGGTCACCGGCAGCGAGCTCTCGCCGGCCGACACCGAGGCGCTCGAGGCCGAGATCCGCGCCCTGGCGCGGGAGAAGGATGCGGTGATCCTGGCGCACAACTACCAGCTCCCCGAGGTGCAGCGGGTGGCCGACCACGTGGGCGACTCGCTCCAGCTCGCCATCGTCGGGAAGCAGGTCCCGCAGTCCACGATCGTCTTCTGCGGCGTCCACTTCATGGCCGAGTCGGCCAAGGTGCTCGCGCCGGGGAAGCGCGTTCTCCTCCCCAACCGTTCGGCGGGGTGCTCCCTCGCGGATTCGATCACCGCCGAGTCGCTCGAGGACTGGAAGGCCCGCTACCCGGATCACGCGGTGGTCACCTACGTGAACTCCACCGCCGAGGTGAAGGCGCTCTCGGACATCTGCTGCACGAGCGCCAACGCCGCCTCGGTGGTCCGGTCGCTGCCCCAGCGGAAGATCCTCTTCACCCCGGACCGGAACCTCGGCAACTGGGTGAAGGCGAAGGTCCCGGAGAAGGAGGTCGTGGTCTACGACGGGTGCTGCCCGATCCACGACGTGCTGCGCTCTTCCAGCGTCACCCGCGTGAAGGCCGCCAAGCCCGAGGCGGTGGTCATCGCCCACCCCGAGTGCCGGGCCGACGTGCTGGAGCTCGCCGATGAGATCTGCTCCACGACCGCCATGCTCGCCGCGGTCGGACGCCACCCCGGGGCGCGGACCTTCATCGTGGCGACCGAGCACGGCATGCTTCACCAGCTCCGCGGTCGCTGGCCGGACAAGGAGTTCATCGTCGCCGACGGGTGCATCGGATGCCGCATGCACTGCCCGTACATGAAGATGATCGACCTCGTCACGCTGCGCGACGCGCTCGCGCGCGGGCGGCACGAGATCGACGTCCCGGCCGACGTCGCGGAGGGCGCCCGGAGGGCGCTGGAGCGGATGATCGCCGTCCCGCGGGACGTGTGATCGTTCGGGGGTTCGCGGCCCGCCCGGCGTGGGGTGGCGTCGCCAAAAAGCTCAATCAGGTCCCGAGGAAACGGGCGCTCGTCCGTCGGGCCGGCGGTTTGACACCCCCTCGGGACGCATCTATAAGGGCTTCGAGATGAACCGGCTCAAGCTCTGGCTGTACGCACTGGTCGTGATCGGGCTGGCGGGCTTCGGCTGCTACCTCCTCGCCGGTGCGCTCCGCGCCCGAGCGATCGAGGCGGTCGATCGGCAGCTTCGCGCCGCGAAGGCGCAGGTGGAAGCGGCCGAGCTGGCATTCACCGGCGATCTCGCCACCGCCGCCGCGCTGGCCGCGGGCGACGCGAAGCTCGCCGCCGCGCTCCGGGCCGGCGCTCCGGAGACGGCGCAGCCTGGCACCCGGGTGCGGCGCGTGGCCGGAGCGGGCTCCCCCGAGCAGCTCGACCGAGCCGTCGAACAGGCCGGTGCGGAGGCGGTCGCCGCCGCGCTCCCGCACATGGGCCTGAAGCTCGAGGCGCGCGTTGTGCACGCGGTGAGCCGCGAAGGGCTCGAGCGTTCCGCCCCCGCAGACCTGGACGCGGCCACGCTCCTCCGCTCCGCGCTCTCGGGTACGGTGTCCCGCGGGTACGCCGTCCTCGGCGGGAAGCTCTACCTCGGCGCCGCGGCGCCGGCGGGAGACAGAGGCGCGGTCGCCGTCTTCGTCCCCGCGGACGCGGCCTGGGTCAAGAAGGTGGCCGCCGAGGCCGGAGAGCAGCCCGAGGACGTTCGGCTTCGAAACCCGATCGCGGTCGTGCTGACGGCGCCCAAGGCCGGCATCGTGTCGAACGCCCGGACGGACTCCGAGGCGCTCTCCGCCATGGCCGCCCGCGCGATGGGGGCGAAGCCGTCGGACGCGGCGTCACGGCTGCCGGCGGTGGACGTGACGCCTTCCTGGCTGCCGATGAAGATCCCGGCCGTCGGCCCGCTCCTCGGCCCGGCGCCCGCAGATCGCGTCTTGTCGCGCGCGCTGCCTGGGGTGGAGGGCGGAACGATGGTGGTCGCCGCTGCCACCGCACCCGCGCTGGAGCCGGTGCTGCGGTTCGAGTGGTACGCGCTCGCCTGCCTCGCGCTCGCCCTCCTCCTCGCGATCCCGTTCAGCCTCCTCGTGAAGCCCTCCGAGGTCACCGCGGCGCTCCCGCCGATCCTCGTCGACGCCGCCCGCCGGATCGAGCGTGGTGACTTCACCGTGCGCGCTCCGATCCTCGCGGGGAAGCTCGGGACGATCGCCGCGGCGCTCAACAAGGCGATGGACGCGATCCAGCCCGGGCACACCGCGGTGAGCTCCGTCACCTCGGAGTTCTACGCCCGGGCGCCCGCCCCCGCGTCCGAGCCCGCGGGCGGCTCCGACCCGTTCACCGGCCGCGCCGGCCGCGCGGCCCCGATGGCGGAGCCGAAGCCCGAGCCCGAACCCGAGCCCGCGCGGTTCGACGGCGCCGATCTCTCGGGCTCGGCCTTCGAAGCTGCGCCGGTCCCGGCGGCCAGGCCCGCCCCCGCTCC
>JAEZXM010000037.1 GCA_023419875.1 Pseudomonadota bacterium
TCACCTGGGACTCCGACCCCGCGGCGGAGTACGAAGAGACGGTCCACAAGGCGAGGTCCCTCACCCGATGCTTGCGCTGACGCTCGACCCGGAAGCCTGGACGATCGACCTCGGCCGCTCCGACGCGAGACACGGCCGCGGGCTCTTCGAGACCGTGCGCGTCCAGGACGGTGCCGCGCGCTGGCTCCCGCACCACCTCGAGCGGCTCGCGGCCGGGTGCGCGTTCTTCGGCCTCCCGCCGCCGCCCGGGCCGGAGGAGATCGCGACGCGGCTCGCGGCGGCGCTGCGGGAGCAGGGCCAGGGCGTGCTCCACCTCGTCGCCGCGGACGGGCTCCTCCGCGCCCGCCTCGGGCCCGGGCCGGCGGCGCCGCCCCCGCCCGTGCGCGTCGCCGTCGCGACGTCGATCGTCCGGTTCTCCGGGAGCCCGCTCTGCCGCTTCAAGACGCTGAGCTACCTCGAGAACCGGCTCCTCCACCGCGAGGCGGAGGAGCGCGGGCTCTTCGACGCCGTCGCCCTGAACGAGCGCGGGCGGCTCGCCGACGGCGGTCGGACGAGCGTGTTCGCCGTGCGCGACGGCGTCGCCGTGACGCCGCCCATCGCGGACGGCGCCCTCCCCGGCGTCGGCCGCCGCGTGCTCCTCGAGGCGGGCCTCGCCCGGGAGCGGAGCCTGGGCCCCGAGGACCTCGACACCGCCGAGGGCGTCTTCGTCGCGAACGCGCTCCGGGGCGTCGTCGCGGTGCGGATCGATCCGGGCGGGCGTATCGAGGCGTGCGCGGCGGCGCTGCGGTGAGGGTGCGGTCGATCAGGGCGGGCCCGGCTGCACGTATCCCGCGCTCACGTACTCCAGGACCAGGGTGCCCGATGAGGTGAGATCGCCGCTCCCCCAGGGTCCGCGTGCGGAGGAGCCGGGGCGTAGGGCGCTCGCGCTCTCCTGCTTGTCGTGCATCGACCAGTTGGCGGAGCTCACCTGGTTCGCGTCCATCCAGTCGAGCCAGAGCTGCGTCTCCACGGGATCGAACCCGCCGTTGCCCGAGGCGTCCACCGTCCCGTACTCGGTCACGAACAGCGCGACGCCGAGGTCGAGCGCGTCGTCCGCCTTGTCGCGGAGCGCCTGGCGGTGCGTCCCGGCGTAGAAGTGGAGCGTGTAGGCGACGTTGTCGTCGGAGGTGATGGGGTCGGCGGCGGCGACGTCGGCGTCCTGCGACCAGGTCGGGCTGCCCACGACGACGAGGTTCGTGCTCCCCGCGCCGCGGATCGTGGCGATCACCGCCTCGTGGTACGGCTTGAGGTCGTCCGTCCAGTCGAACGTCGAACCCGGCGGCTCGTTGAAGGTCTCCCAGATGACGTTCTCCGCGGTGGCGTACTCGGTGGCGAGCGTCTCGAAGAAGTCCTGCGCCTGATCCTGGAGCAGCTGGTGGCTGTGCCAGTCCACGATCACGTACATGCCCTTGGCGATCGCCGCGTCGATGATCGTCCGGGCGCGGTCCAGGTGGGCGGAGGGGTTGGAGGTGTAGCCGCCGGACTCGTGCGCACCGATGGCGGCCCGGATGACCGCCACGTTGTGGTGGTCCGCGAGGTTGTTCACGAGGTCGGCGTTGTAGAACTTCTCGGCCCCCCAGCCCGTGTTGCTCCAGAACAGGCTCATCCCGCGGAGCTGCACCGGCGTCTCGCCGCCCTCGGCGCAGATCCGGTTCCCGCACACCGTGAGCCGCCCGTACGCCTCCACCGGAGAGACGACCCACGGGTTCGCCGGCGGGACCTCGCCGCGAGGTCCTCCGCCGCCTCCGCCTCCTCCGCCGCACGCCGAAAGCACCGCCGCGGCCGCGAGGCCGAGCACCGAGCACCACCACGTCGCGCGCTTCATCAGACACTCCTCCACGAGGGGAACGCCGCTCCAGGAAGCGGATGAGGGGCGCCACTGTAACGTGGATGCTCGGCGGCACGGGAAGCGCCCCACGCCGGTTTTCCCGGGCTCGGCGCAACCCTGCGCGGCAAACGGTTGCGCAACGCTCCGCACCCGGGCGCCGCCGCGTGGCAGGGTCCGGATCCGGGTGCTACAGTCCGTCGCGCATGCTCGGGAGGGCCTTCCAGGACCTGAACCGCATCCGCCAGATCGCGGCGGCGATGGTGCGGCACGGGTTCGGCGCCTACCTGGAACGCATGCGCCTGCGCGACGTCCTCGGCCGCGAGGCACCACCCCCCGGCGAGCCGCTCCCCTCCGCCGACCGGACCACCGCCGCCCGGTTCCGGCAGCTGCTGGCGGATCTCGGCCCGACGTTCATCAAGCTCGGCCAGATCCTCTCCTCGCGTCCCGACCTCCTCCCCGCGCACTGGGTGGACGAACTCTCGGTGCTCCAGGACGACTGCCCGCCGATGGCGCTGGCCGAGGTCCGGCGGGAGATCGAGCGGGGCCTCGGCCGGCCAGTCGGCGAGCTGTTCGCCTCGCTGGACGAGGAGCCGCTGGCGAGCGCCTCCATCGCCCAGGTGCACCGCGCCGTCACGCCCGCCGGCGACCGGGTGGTGGTGAAGGTGCTCCGGCCCCGGGCCAGGGAGCGGATCGAGGCCGATCTCTCCCTGCTCTACGAGCTCGCCGAGCTGCTCGAGGCGGTGGTGGAGGAGACCGGCGTCACCACCCCCACCGGCGTCATCGAGGAGTTCGACCGGACCATCCACGAGGAGCTCGACTTCACCCACGAGGCGCGGAACGCGCAGCTCATGGCCGACGCCTCGGCCGGCCGCGGCTTCGTCATCATCCCCCGCGTCCACGCCGTTCTCTCCTGCGCGACCGTCCTCACCCTCGACTACGTCGAGGGCGTGAAGATCACCGACGTCAAGGCAGCGGACGGCTACGACCTCGAGGCGGTGGCGAAGAACGTCATCGAGGGATCCTTCCGCCAGCTCTTCGAAGACGGGCTCTTCCACGGGGATCCGCACCCGGGCAACATCCTCGTCCTCCCGGACAACCGGATCGCCCTCATCGATTTCGGCCTGGTCGGCCGGCTCTCGCGAGGGCAGCAGGAGGCGCTCGTCACCCTGATGGTGGCCGTGGCCCTGCGCGACCCCGAGACCGTGGCCCGCGTGCTCGCCCGGATCGGCGTGGCCGAGACGCACACCTCGCTCTCCGCGCTGCGCGGGGACGTGAACGGGATCCTCGACCGCTACCTCGGGCTCAAGCTCGACCAGATCCGGACCTCGACGCTGCTCCGCGAGCTGCTCGACCTGGCGGTCCGCCACAAGATCCGGATCCCGAAGCAGTACGCGACGCTCGGCAAGGCGGCGATGACCATCGAGGGCATCATCCGCCGTCTCCACCCGAAGCTCGACGTGCTCGAGGTCGGCCTGCCGTACGCGAAGGAGCTCCTGCTGGCGCGCTTCAACCCGGCCGACGCCTCCACCGTGCTGATGCGCGCGGTCCTCAAGTTCCAGTCGCTGGCCGAGGACCTCCCATTGCAGCTCGCGCAGATCCTCCAGGACCTCGAGTCCGGCAAGTTCCGGGTGGCCGTCAGCTCCGAGTCGCTCGACCGTCTCGGCGGCCACGTCCGGGCGCTCGGCGTCATGATCATGCTCGGCTGCCTCGCCGCCGCCTTCACCCTGGGCGGCTTCCTCGTCCTCGCCGCGGACGGCTCGGGGCCGCTCGCCGCCGCGGCGCTCGTCGGCGGCGCGCTCCTCTCGCTCGCGGCCGCGGGGTACCACGCGCTCACGCTGCGCTGGAGGAAGATCTCGCTGCGGCGCTGGCTGGGGAGATAGGCGTGCGGGGGCGCGACGGTCACGGCGACTCCGCCCGACCCGTCCGCGACTCACGGTGAGGCTTCGCGAAACCGGATCTCGCCCATGTTCTCGGGGTAGAGCCCGTGCACGCCTGCGTACCGCTCCCGGAAGCAGGCGAGATCGACCTCCGGATCTCCGGTGAGGTCGACGTACGTCCGCAGCTCGACGCGCCGCCGTGCGTAGTCGATCGAGGCGAGGCCGATGGGCACCTTCGCCGCCAGCGCGACGCGGTAGAACCCGGACTTCCAGTGATCCACCCGGGCGCGCGTGCCCTCGGGGGCGACCGCGATCCACAGCCGCTCCCGGCGCGCATACTGGGCGACGAGCTGGGCGACGAGGCCGGCCCGCGCGCCCCGGCGGACCGGGATGCCGCCCAGCGCGCGGAAGAGCACGCCCAGCGGAGGGCGGAAGAGCGCCTCCTTCCCGATCCACCGCAAGCCGAGCCCGGAGGCCACCTTGGCCAGGTAGCCGACCACGAAGTCCCAGTTCGACGTGTGCGGGTACACGATGACGACGCCCTTCGGCCGGTCGGGCGGGACGACCTCCACCGTCCACCCGGCGCGGCGCAGGATCCACCCGCAGAGCCGGCGGGTCATGGCGCGGCCTAGCCCCGGGCCTCGCCGCTCGAGAGCACCGCGACGGTCCCGAGCCACACGAGGTCGAGCACGCCGGCGAGGAACGCGGCGAGGACGCCGACCATGAGATCGGGGCCGAGCCGGAGGAGCGCCGGAGCCCCGATCGCGAACCCCATGGAGAGCCCGCCGAAGGTCTCGACCGAGAGCTGCACGGCCAGGCCGACCAGGCCGAACAGCATCGCGCCGAGGAGGAACGAGCCGGGGCGCGCGGCGAAGCGGCGAACGACCGCGGCGAGCGCCGCCGCCGCGGGCTCCCGGAGGAGCGCGGCGCGGGCGACGAGCGCGTCGGAGACGGTGGAGCACGCGAGCGGCACGGCCAGCGCGAGGACGAGGGCCATGGCGGTGG
>JAEZXM010000055.1 GCA_023419875.1 Pseudomonadota bacterium
GAGCACGTCCGCCTTGAGCGCGTTCCACGCCGCGTCTCGCGCGCCGCCGCCGGTGGCGCGCAGCTCGGTGAGCGCCAGGCCGGGGTGGAGCGCCCGGACCGCGTCGCGGTACACGGCGTACTCGAGCGCGACGCCCTCGAGCAGGCTCCGGTAGAGCCGGGCGAGCCCGTGGTCGCGGGTGAGCCCGAACCAGGCGCCGCGCATGTGCGGCGTGGAGGGCATCACCCGGCCCTCCATGTGAGGGATGAAGTATGGATCCTCGAGCCGCGGCTCGAGCGCGGCGATCTCGCCGCCGAGCCGCCCGGCGACCTCGGCGAGCCCGCCCGCGCCGGCGCCGGCGAGCTGCTCCGCGAACCAGTTGAGGTTGAGCCCGCCGCCGTTGACGTACGCGTAGGGGTGCCAGAGGCCCGGGACGGCCGAGCGGCCGCAGCCCATGATCCCCGCGGCGACGTCCGCGGCGAAGGAGGCGGTTGTGGCGGCGAAGACGGACGCGGTCCCGGCCACGTCCACGCAGATCCCGGGCTCCACGGCGCCGCAGGCGAGGAACGAGGCAGCGGTGTCGCCCAGCCCCGCCGCGACGGGCGTGCCGGCGAGGAGGCCGCTCTCGCGCGCCGCCTCCTCCGTCACCGCGCCGAGCCGGTCGAGCGGACGGAGGATGCGCGGGAGCTTCCGGACGTCCACCTCCAGCTCCGCGCACAGCTCGTCGTCCCAGCGCCGGTCGGCGTTCCGGGCGAAGCCCGAGAAGTGCAGGTAGGTGTCGTCCACGAACGCGTCGGCGCCCGAGAGGCCGCAGAGCCTCATGGCGGCGTACCCGGCGGGCTGCACGAAGGCGGCGATCCGTGCCCAGACCTCGGGGCGCTCCGTCCGCCACCAGAGGATCTTCGGCCCGTGGTTGATCGACGGGACGTTGCCGGTCCGCTCCAGCACCGCGCGTCCCGCGCGGCGCTGCATGATCTCGATGTGCGGCGCGCAGCGCACGTCGAGCCAGGAATCGTAGGGCGTCACCGCGCGTCCGTCCGCTCCCACGCCGACGATGCCGGCCATCTGCCCGTCGAGGGCCAGCGCCGCCACGCGCCCGGGCGCCGCACGGACCTTCTCGAGGCAGGCGCGGACGGTGTGGAGCACCGAGGCGTACTGGCGTTCCGGATCCTCCTCCACCACGCCCGGCGCGGGCCGATGCAGGCGGGAGGGCTCGTCGGCCTCGGCCACGAGCGCGCCGTCGAGCGCGTGGAGCGCGGCGCGCGTGCCCTGGGTGCCGATGTCCACGCCGATGACGAGGTCGCCGTTCGTGGCCATGGACGCCTCCTCGCTACGCGAGCACGAACCCCGACTTGAGCCCCTCGCCGCGCGCCGCCGCCGCGAAGGCCGCCGGCGCGTCTTCGAGGGCGTGGACGCCGGTGACGATCGACCGGACCGAGAGCCGGCCGCCGGCCAGGAGCCGCAGGCAGCGCCGGTACTGGGCCAGGCTCTGCCGCGTCGTCCCGGTCACCGTGATCTGCTTGTAGTGGATGACGTTGGTGTCGAGCGGGACCGTCTCCTTTCCCGCGGGCAGTCCCCCGAAGAAGATCACCCGGGCGTCCCGCGCCGGGACCTGGAAGGCGAGCTGCTGCGTCGCGGCGCTGGACGCGGCGGTGACCACCACGTCGGCCCCCCGCCCCCCGGTGAGCTCGTACACCTGCTCCTTCGGCCGGCCGGGGCCGACGAGGACGAAGGAGGGATCCTCGCGCTGGGCCACGGCGAGGCGCTCCTCGTTCAGGTCGTGGAGCATCACCAGGCCGGCGCCGGCCATCCGGTAGAGCTTCGCATGCAGCACGCCGATCGGGCCCGCGCCGATGATGAGCACCGCGTCGCCGGGCTGGAGCCGCGCGCGCTCGAACGAGGCGTAGACGCAGGAGAAGGGCTCGACCAGCGCCGCCTCGGCGAACGAGAGCCCCTCGGGGATCGGGCAGAGGTTGCCCTGGGCGACCGCACGGGCCGGCACGCGCACGTACTCGGCGAAGCCGCCGTCGTCGTGGATGCCGATCGCCCGGAGGTCGGGGCAGTGGTGGGTCTCGCCGGCGACGCACGCGTCGCAGGTGCCGCACCCGTAGTTCGGGGCCACCGCCACCGCGGTGCCGCGCGTCACCCCGCGCACGTCGGCGGCGATCTCCTCCACCACGCCGGCCAGCTCGTGCCCCAGGGTGATGGGCAGCACCTTGGCGCCGTTCGCGAGCATCCGGACGTCCGTGCCACAGATGAGCGAGGCACGGACCTTGACCAGGGCCTCGCCTGCGCCGACGGCCGGTTCGGCGACCGTCTCCACCCTGAGATCGTTCTTCGCGTGCAGCCGGGCGGCCTTCATCGCGCCCCTCCCGCCGGGATCTTCACCGGCGCCCCGCTCGCGATGGAGCGGTTGCCTGCGTTGACCGCCTTCACCGCCTCCAGGCCGTCGCGGCCCGAGGGGCTCGGCGGGAGGTCCTCCGCCACGGTCCGGACGAAGGCGCGGTCCTCCTCGAGGTAGGCGTCCGAGAAGAGATCGCGCCAGCTCTTCACCGCCGGCTGCACGAGCGTGGACCCGGGGCCGACCACGGTCAGGCTCGAGCTCTGGAGCGCGCCGACGAAGAGGACGCCCTTCGTCCCGAGCACCTCGAGGCGCGCGTCGTAGGCGTAGCCGACGCCCTGCGCGCCGTCGATCATTCCCTGCGCCCCCCCGCGGAACCGGACCGTCATCGCCACGTTGTCGTAGAAGTCGGGGAACGCGGCGCGCGCCTCGGGGCTGCGGTAGTTCCCGCCGATGGCGTACACCTCGGCGAAGTCGTCGCCGGCGAACCAGCGGAGGGTGTCGATGTCGTGGCTGTTCACCTCGGCGAGCGGTCCGTTGCTCTTCGTGATGTCGTACATCCACGGCTGCGGGATGCTCGGCCCCCGGGTCAGGGACTTCACGAGCACGAGATCGCCGATGACGCCCGAGTCGAGGGCCGCCTTGGCGGCCTGGAAGTCCTTGTGAAAGCGGCGCATGAACCCGAGCTGGAGCTTCACCCCGGCGGCGTCGCAGGCGGCGATCATCGCCTCGCACTCGGCCGGGTCCATCGCCATCGGCTTCTCACACAGCACGTGCTTGCCCGCCTGAGCGGCGGCGACGACGATCTCCCGGTGGAAGGCGGTGGGCGTGACCACGACCACCGCCTGTACCGCGGGATCCGAGAGGGCCTGCCGGTAGTCGGCGAAGCCCTTCGCGAGCCCGAGCTCCGCGAGCGCGGCGGCGCGGGCGCCGTCCACGGGATCCACGACGACCTCGAGGCGGGCGCCCTCGACGCGGCTCGCGAAGTTCCGCGCGTGGATCATCCCGGCGCGGCCGGAGCCGATGACGGCGATTCCGAGCTTGGCTTTCGTCATGCGGTCTTGTCGTTATTCGTTCGGGTCTGGGGAATGCCGCTGCCGCAATGCCGCCAGGTGGTGGCGTCCCTGAACGAACGATCAGGAAAACGCCGTGTCGCGACTATATCAACACGGTTCGATGCTATATTGAAAGTCCTCGATGAGGCCCACCAGGGAGACGGAAATGAAGGCTCGGCTGCAACCCCTCTACTTCCGGTCCGGAATGGACGCGGAGTTCCGCGAGCAGCTCGCGAGGCTCACGGCGATGCTCGCCGACGTCGCGGAGATCCTCGAGCCCGCGCCGGTCGGGTCCGGGCTCCCCGCCGCCGACGCCGTCCTCTTTCCGCAGCTCGTCGGAGACGCCTTCAAGCAGCTCGCGGAGCTCCGGGTCATCCGGCTCCCGCTCCTGGTCATGACCTCCGAGTTCGCGACGGTCGCCATGTGGGACTGGGAGATCGTGAGCCTGCTCCGGGCCGAGGGCTCGCAGGTCTTCACGCCCTACGCGCCCGATCACGCGAAGGTGATCTGCCGCTCGCTCGCGGCGCGGCGCGAGCTCCACGGCGCCCGGTTCGTCGTGTTCCAGGACGATCCGGGCGAGGGGATGCAGGCGTCGATCTTCAAGCGCTTCTACTGGTGGGAGGAGGCCTGCACCGCGCGGATGCGCGAGGTGTTCGGGGTGGAGATCGAGAAGCGGAGCTTCAAGGCCCTGGGCGCGCGCGCGAAGGGGATCCCCGACGCCGCCGCCGACGAGGTCCTGAAGGCGCGGCCGTTCCCCACCGACGCATCCTCGCGCGCGCTCCGCGCGGCGGCCCGCTTCTACGTCGCCATCCGCGACGAGCTCGCGGGGGACCGGGCCGTGGTGGGCGCGGGCATCAACTGCCTCAACGAGTCTTTCCACTCCGACTCCACGCCGTGCCTCGCCTGGAGCTGGCTCTTCGAGGACACCGGGCTCCTCTGGGCGTGCGAGGCGGACACCATGTCGCTCCTCACGAAGCACGTCGTCCGGAGCGCCCTCCAGAGCGACGTGATGATGAGCAACGTCTACCCGTTCCTCATGGGCATGGCGGCCCTCAAGCACGAGAAGATCGCCTCGTTCCCCGATGTTCCCGAGCCGGAGAACCACGCGCTCGTCGCGCACTGCGGCTACTTCGGGCTCCTCCCGCAGCGGATGGCGTCGGAATGGAAGCTCCGCCCCAAGGTGCTCGCGATCGTGAACGACGACGCCACCGCCATCGACGCCCGCCTCCCGGTGGGGCCGATCACGATGTCCAAGCTCGACCCGAAGCTCGAGCGGCTCCAGATCATCCCGGCCGTGCTCGAGTCCTACGTCGGCTATCCGGGCTCGGACTGCCGGAACGGCGGGCTGGTCAAGGTGCGCGACGGCCACGCACTCATGGAGCGGCTCTACTCGCACCACCAGATCTTCACCACCGGTGACCGGAGCGTCGAGCTGGCGATGGCGGCGCGGGCGTTCGGGCTGGGGGTGGAGCGGATCTGAGTGGACGGGCGGGGCGGCACGCCAGGGGGAGAGGCTTCACCCCACCCCGACGCGGAGCCCGTTCTCGCCGCCGAGCAGGCTGCGGACCTCGGCGAGCAGGTCGCTGCGGCCGAAGGGCTTGGCGAGGAGGCGGTACTCGCCTGCCAGGATGCGCCGGCGGACCCCCTCGTCGTCGGAGAACGCCGAGCAGACGAGGATCCGTCCCTCGGGGTGGCGCTCGCGGAAGGTGGCGAGGACCTCGCCCACGGTCGCGCCCGGCATCACCACGTCGGTGACGAGCAGGTCGATCCGGCTCAGCTCCTCGATCGCCCGCATCGCCTGGGTGCCGTCCGCGACCTCGCTCACCTCGTGCCCGTCCTCGGCGAGCGCAGTGCAGACGGCGGCGCGGACCCGGATGTCGTCCTCGGCCACGAGCACGCGGGATTTCTTCGGCTGCGCCGCGATCCCGGTGGGGAGCGCGGGCGCGGCGCCGGGGAGGACGATGGTGAAGGTGGTGCCCGCGCCCGGACGCGAGCGGACGTGCACCTCGCCGCCGCCAGCCTCGACGGTCGCCTTGACCGCTGCGAGGCCGAAGCTCGCCCCGGTCCACGGCGCGACGCTCAGGGTCGGCTCGAACGCGCGGCGGCGCTCCTCGGCGTCCATGCCGTGGCCGGTGTCGGACACCTCCACGATCGCGGCGGGCGGAGGAG
>JAEZXM010000069.1 GCA_023419875.1 Pseudomonadota bacterium
CCCCTGCCCGGGCGAAGCCGGCGGGAAGCCACGGCTCCTCTCCCGCGAGACCGGCTGGCCCGGCCCAGGGGACCGCGAGCGCGACGGGCGCGCGGAAACCCGTCCTCGTCGGGTCCTGGAAGCCGAAGCGGCGGCGCTGAAGGCGGCCGCGCGTCGGGGCGCCGCGGGCACGCGCAGCGCTAGAACCCCATCGCCCGCAGCTCGCGCACGATCCGCACCCAGAAGTCGGCCGCGTCGAAGTGGCGGGACCAGCCGGTCTGGGCCCAGTGGTCCGCCTCGACCTCGGCCAGCACCTGGCCCCAGCGCTGCGAGGACGCGGGCACGATCCCGTCGCTCGCGCCCCAGCCCTTCTTCATCCAGAGGTAGCCCGGGACGAGGAGCGGATTGGCCCTTCGCTTCCGCCGGACGATCCCCACCACGCTCGCGTAGGCGACCGAGCGGACGTCGGAGACCTCCTCGTTGAAGCGCGCCATCCGCGCGGTGGCGAGATCGTGGAAGGCGTCGAGGGGCACCCCCGCCGTCTCCAGCAGGCGCTGCAACCCGATCCGGCGGGCCACGTCGGTGGAGAGATCGGCGAGCGGTGAGCCGCGGTGTGGGGTGCCGACCGTGACCAGGGCGGCCACGCGGGACGCCAGGCCGAGGTGGGTGACGGCGAGGCGCGCGTCCAGCCCCCCCATGCTGTGGGCGAGCACGTTGACGCGCTTCTCGTCCAGCAGGGTGACCGCGCGGGTGAGCGCCGCCGCTCGGTCGGCGACCGATCCGCATGCGGGGACGCGCGGGACGATCACCCTGTTGCCGTCCTTCTCCAGCGCGTCCCGGATGCCCTTCCAGTACGCCTGGCGGATCGCGCCCACCCCCACCTCATCGAACCCGAACAGGCCATGGGCGAGCACCACCGGATGGCGCGGCTTGCTGCGCATCCAGCGCCGCCGGTGGAGCCTCGGTCGCCGACTGCGGAGCAGCGCGGCGCCGGCCAGCGCGAGGATCAAGGAAGCCGCGAGGAGGGCCCAGAGCACGCGCCATGGTAGCCAGCGCGAGCGCCGCGCACCCAGAAGCCCTCCGTCGCACCTCGTCCGACAAGAGGCGCAGCGGCAGTCGGACGCGGAAGCTCCGGGCGGGGAGATTGGCGCGGGGCGCGACGAAGTCCGGACCCGGCCGGCGCCGCACGTGCGCACGCCCAATGCGCCAAACACGGGGCACACACGCCGCAAACGCTTTCCGGTATCGACTCGGGGTGACAGCGATCGTTGATGCCGTGGCCTTCGCGTGACGGGCCGCGCGGCGGTGCTCGGAATCCGAAGGCTCTCCCTTCCCGGGCGCTTGATTGCACAATCGGTGATGGCCACCCAGCGACGTACACGGCGACTCCTGGCACCGAAGTGCCAACCTGCGCACCCGCGCGTGGTCGGGACTGCGCCGCGGAAAGGAGGCGTGCTCCCCGGATCGAGCTCGACCGCATGTGTCGTCGACGGCGCACCCGTTTGCACAAGAACCAGTGACTCGCACTTCTCCAGGAGAGAGATCGTGAAAACGAGAGTGATCGTCCTGCGCGCGGCGCTCGGAGCGGCCGCGTTGTGGGCGCTCCCCGCAGAAGCACAGCTCGTGGATCAGAACTTCACGCCCAACGCAGCCAGGGAAGGGATCGTCAAGGGCTTCAACGAGCAGATCGGCAACGGGCGTGGGAACGCCAACACGCCCAACACCTCGCTGTACATCATCAACCGCGACCCGTTCCGGGCCGTCCGGCGCGGGAGGCAGCTCTTCCAGCGCAAGTTCACGCGCCAGCAAGGCCAGGGCCCCATGGTGCAGGACGGCCGGGGCGACATCGTCGCGAATCCTGCGCTCGGCGCCGGCCTGGGCGACTCCTGCGCCACGTGCCACGGCCGTCCGCGTGGTTCCGCCGGTTTCGGCGGCGACGTGGTCATCAAACCCGACAGTCGTGACGCCCCCCACCTGTTCGGGCTCGGGCTCAAGGAGATGCTCGCCGACGAGATGACGACCGACCTGCGGAACATCCGCGCGCAGGCGATCGCAGCCGCCCGGTCCACCCGCGTCCCGCAGACGCGAACCCTCACCGCCAAGGGCGTCAACTTCGGCACCATCACCGCCCGGCCGGACGGGAGCGTGGACACCTCGCGGGTCGCCGGCGTCAACCGGGACCTCCGGATCCGGCCGTTCCGGACGAATGGCGGCACGATCTCGATGCGCGAGTTCATCGTGGGCGCCTTCGCCGGAGAGATGGGGCTCCAGTCGGACGATCCCGACATGCGCGCCGCCTCGGTGTTCCGCCAGCGGGTGGTCACGCCGGCCGGCATGGTCCTGGACGGCAGGATCGACGCGATCGAGGAGCCGCCCATCGATCCGGGTGAGGACGCGGACGGGGACGGCATCGGGACCGAGATCCCCGTGTCCATCGTGGACTTCATGGAGGTCTACTTCCTCAACTACTTCAAGCCCGCGCTCGGACCGCAGAACGCCACCACCGCCCGGGGCCAGCAGCTCCTGGCCACCGTCGGGTGCACGTCCTGTCACGTCCCGAACTTCACGATCAACCGCGACCGCCGTCACGCCGACGTCGAGACGGTCTTCGATCCGGCGCGCGGCAACCCGTTCAACCGGCTGTTCGGCACCGCCTCGGCCTTCTTCACCGAGGTCGCCGACGTCAACGGCCTGCCGACGCGCAAGGTGCCGAACCTGGGCAGCTTCGTGGTCCGGAACATCTACACGGACTTCAAGCGCCACGACCTCGGGCCGAACTTCCACGAGCTCAACTACGACGGCACGTTCCTGAAGGAGTTCCTCACCACCCCGCTGTGGGGCGTGGGGACCACCGCTCCGTACGGGCACGACGGCCGCAGCAACACCCTCGACGACGTGATCCGCCGCCACGGCGGCGAGGCCCAGGTGGCACGCAACAACTACGTGGCGCTGTCACAGAACGACCAGTTCGCGGTGCAGGAGTTCCTCCGGAGCCTCATCATCTTCGCGCCGGACGACACCGCCTCCAACCTGCAGCCCGCCAACCCGGCCGCGGCCAACTTCCCGCAGATCGGCCACGGTGCGTTCGCGTTGACCGTGCTGTTCAACAACCCGAACGAGCTCGAGTAGCCGGAAGCCCGGAGAGATGCTCGAGGGTGGCCGCTCCGGCGGCCACCCTCCTTCCATGCCGTCACTGCGACAGCTGCTCGCTCGCACGCTCGGCGGCCTTCTTGAGATCATCCTCGATCTGACGAACGTCCTCGCGGACGTTCTCGAGCCGCGTCGCCGGGGCGCGCGCGGGATCCTGACCGTCGCCGACGATCGATCCGGTCAGGCTGTACTTCACGATGATCGCGACGAGCGCCAATGCCAGGACCAGGAGCAGGATTCTCATGGAGGACATGGGGTCGACCTCGGGCCGTAGTCACGCATTGCATCGCTTCTCCAGAGCGCGTCTAGAACCCCCGGAGCACCTCGTCGCCGTCCTCGTCCATCGGAAACGGGTTCGCGGTGGCGGGCACCGGGTTCGCTGCGGACAGCGAGGGGGGCGCGGCCGCAGCTCCGGTGCCTCGTTTGCGGCGGGGCGCGCCGAGCGCGGCGCTGGAGATCTGGAACGAGCTCACCATCGCGGCGAGCTCCTCCGATTGCCCGCTCAGCTCGGCGGCGGCGCTCGAAGACTCCTCCGAGCTGGCCGCGTTCTGCTGGGTGACCTTGTCCATCTCTCCGATCGCCCGGGTGACCTGCTCGATCGCGCTCGCCTGGTCCCTGGACGCCGCCGAGATCTCCGCGACGATCCCGGTGACCCTGTCCACCCCGGCCTGGATCTGCGTGAGCTTCTCCGCCACGCGCCGGGTTGCCTCGTCGCCCTCGGCGGTCTGCGAGACCGACAGCTTGATCAGGTCCTCGGTCTTGCCCGCCGCCCCCTTGGCGCGTAGCGCGAGCGACCGCACCTCCTCGGCGACGACCGAGAAGCCGCGGCCCGCCTCGCCGGCGCGCGCCGCCTCCACCGCGGCGTTCAGGGCGAGCAGGTTGGTCTGGAAGGCGATGTCGTTGATGTCGCGGATGATCTGCGAGGTCCCCTCGGCCGAGGTGCGCACCTTGGCCATGGACGCCCGGAGGTCCTCGACCGCCCCGGCGCCCTCCCGTGCCTGGGCGCGAGCGGCCTGGGCGAGCGCGTCCGCGTGCTGCGCGTGATCTGCCGCCTGACGCGCCAGGCCGGAGATGGACTCGATGCTGGCGGTGGTCTCGGTGAGGCTCGCCGCCTGCTGGCTCGCGCCCGCGGCCACCGCCTGGGACGAGGTGGCGATCTGCTCCGAGGCGCTCGAGACCTGGTCGGCCGCCTCGGCCACCTGCCCGAGCGCCCGGTCCAGGGCCTCGGCGGTGGCGTTGAGCGCGTCCTTCATGGCGGCGTGCTCGCCGCTGTACGCGCCGTTCATGCGCGCGCGGAGGTCCCGCTTCGCGAGGGCGCCGAGCACCCGGGTCGCCTCGTTCACCGGGGCGAGGAGCGTCGCCAGGGTCTGGTTCACGCTCTCCAGCAGGCCGCGCGCATCGTTCTCGTAGCGGTTCGGGTCGGTGCGGGCCGCGAGGTCTCCCTGCGCGAGCGCTCCGAGCACGTCGGCGACCTCGCGCACCGGCGCGACCAGCGCGTCGAGCGTGTCGTTCACGCCCTGGACGATCGTCCGGAAGCCGCCGGGCTGGCGGCTCGCCTCTGCCCGGACGCCGAGCCGGCCCTCGACCGCGGCGCGGGAGAGGGAGGCGGCGTCCTCCACCAGGGCGCGCAGGTTGGCGCGCACCTGCTCGATGGTCTCGTTGACGAAGCGCTTCTTTCCCGGGAGGAGGTCGAGCGGCACGTCGAAGTTGCCGCGGCCGAGCTCGGCCACCACCGCCATCGCCTTGCGGTTCTCCTCGCGGTGGGCCCCGACCATGTGGTTCACGCCGTGAGCCATCGTCCGGAAGTCGCCCGGGAAGCGGGCCTCGTCGATCGCCGCGTCGATCTCGCCCTGCGCGTGCTCCGCCGTGACGCGGTTCATCTCCGCGATCAGCGTCTGCAAGTTCGCGCGGACGCGCTCCACGCTCTCGTTGATGAACCGCTTCTTGCCCGGGAGCGGCGCGAGCTTGACGTCGAACCGGCCCCGCCCCAGCTCGCCGAAGACCGCCATCGCCCGCTTCTGGAGGGCGATGTGGCCGTGCACCATCTCGTTCACCCCGAGCGCCATGGTGGCGTAGTCGCCGGGGAACCGCGTGATGTCGATCTCCGCGTGGATGTCGCCGGCCCGGTGTGCCGCGGCCACCCGGTCCATCTCCGCGATGAACCCCTGGAGGATGGCCGCCACCGAGTTGAGGCTGCCGTGGAGGCGATCGACGTCCACGTCGCCGTTCTCGGCGAGGGGCTCGGGCAGCTCGCCGCGCGCCAGCCGATCGAGCCGCTCCCCGACCAGCCCGAGGTGCCGGGCCCGGTTTCGGGCGAGGGAGAGGACGAACCCCGCCGCGAGCCCCGCGAGCGCGAGCAGCGCGAGGACGGCGAGCGCCCGAGCGATTTCGGCCGGTGACGACGCGGCGGTGGCGACCGCGAGGGCCGAGAGGGCTGCGATCGCCGTGAGCGCAGCCCACGTCCGGCTCCGGGTGGTCAGGGCGACGGGCACGTACGCCTCCTCGTTCACGGCACCAGCGCGTGGAAGAACAGCATGCGCGATGCCAGCAGCGGATCCGGGTCCCTGAGGCCCGGCGGACCTGGAAACGGGGGACGATCTAGGCCCGTTCACCGGGGGATCCGCGTTCCGCGTTCACCGAGGGCGAGGGTCCGACGCGACCCCGATGCGGGCGGCACCCGGCCGGAACCGGCGCAGGCGGGCCGTCCCCGGGGATCCGGCGTGGGCGCGGGAAATGCTTTCCACGTGCTCGGCGGGCCTCGTCGAGGCCCGCGAGGAAGGGGCGAATCCCATGGCCGCGACGGTGGCGGTGGCAACGGAGCGGTTCGGAACCGGGTTCACCGGCCTCATGTACTCCCATCTGAAGACGCACGTCGCGCCCGGGCAGCGCGTGGTCGAGTGCGAGATCGTCCTCCGCGACGACCCTGAGTACGTCCGCTACCACCTGCTCCGCCTGCTCGAGGATGGGACGAAGCCGCTCGCGCTCATCGGGATCTGCCTACAGCCCGATGCGCACACGGTGGCGGCCTTTCGCACCGCCGGCGTGCCCGTGGTGCTCGTCGACGAGGAGCAGGAGGGCGCCTCCACCGTCTCGTCGGACAACTTCGTGGGCGGCTACGTGGCGGGCCAG
Organism: Pseudomonadota bacterium; assembly: GCA_023419875.1. Lineage (GTDB taxonomy): Bacteria > Myxococcota > Myxococcia > Myxococcales > Anaeromyxobacteraceae > Anaeromyxobacter. The sequence goes on from JAEZXM010000069.1 coordinate 6,259, forward strand.
CACCTCGCCCAGGCCGGTCGCCGGCTCTGCGCGATGGTCTCCGGGCCGATCCACGCGAACGGCGGCTACAACGCCCTCCAGCGCGTGCGGGGGTTCCAGAAGGCGCTCGGGGAGCGCGGGATCGCCTTCACGGAGCGGGAGGTGGTGGAGGCGCCCGACTACTCCCGCCAGGACGGCGTGAACGCCCTGGCGAAGATCATCAAGAGCCGGCCCAAGTGCGAGGCGGTCTTCTGCGCCGCGGGCGACATCTGCGCCACCGGCCTCCTCGCCACCGCGCGGGAGCTGAAGCTCGAGGTCCCGGGTCGGCTCTCCGTCGTCGGCTACGACGATCACGCGCTGGCGAGCGTCTCGAACCCGCCGCTCACCACCGTGCGCCAGCCCCTCGAGGAGATCGCCGGGGAGGCCTGGCGGCTCGCCACGCAGGCCACCGCGGAGATCCTGGGCCGGCCGCAGAAGCTGCTCCTCGAGCCGACGCTGGTGCGGCGGGTGACCGCCTGAGCGCGCCCCGCTCCGTTCTCGGAACGCCGTGCTACCCTTCGGCTCGGAGGTGCGAGGTGCGCTGGCTGCTCACCTTCCTGCTCGTCTCTTCGACTGCGGCGTGTCGGCGGAGTCCCGCGCCGGAAGCCGACCCGCCGCTTGCAGCGGAAACCGCGCCGCTCGCCCCGGCTCCTCGCGATGCTGGGCCGCAGGCGCGGGA
>JAEZXM010000090.1 GCA_023419875.1 Pseudomonadota bacterium
GGACGAGCGCGACCTGCCGCCGGCGACCCGCATGCTGGGGTGGGAGGAGCTGCGGGAGGTCCAGGCCGCGGGCGTGGAGGTCGGCGGCCACACGGCGTCGCACGCCGTCCTCCCGCTGCTCCCGCCGGACGAGGCGCGCCGGGAGATCGACGCGTGCCGCGACGCCATCCGCGAGCGGCTCGGCCGCGCGCCGCGCATGTTCGCCTATCCGAACGGCTATCACACCGCGGCGGTGCGGAGGCTCGTGGCGGAGGCGGGGTTCGAGGGCGCGGTCACGACCGAGGACCACGAGAACGTGCGCGGCGGTGATCCGTACCGGCTGCACCGCAAGATGCTCTGGGAGAACACCACGCTCGGGCCGAGGACCTACAGCCCGATGCTCGCCGCGTGCAGCCTGGAGGGCGTCTTCCACGCGCTCGGACTCTCGCGGGCGGTCGGGGGCGAGCGGGGCGAAGCTCCGGCGGGCGGCCGGGAGCGCTCGCGCGGTCGCGTGCTCGAGGAGGCATCGTGACCGCGGGAACCAAGTCCCCGTCTGACCCCTGGCCGTCCGTGGATCGCGGGACCCAGCTTGTGTGCATGGACGGCTTGCGGGGACGGGACATCGTCTGCTTCTCGAACGACTGGGACGGGGATCCCCTGTCGAAGACGCACATCATGAAGATCCTGGCGCGCGACAACCGTGTGCTGTGGGTGAACTCGATCGGCAACCGCGCGGCGCGCGCGACCGTCGCCGACGCGCGGCGGGCCTGGAAGAAGCTCTCCGACGTGGCGCGCGGGCTCACCGAGCCCGTGCCCAACCTGCACGTCCTCGCGCCGGTCTACATCCCGGCCTACGGCAGCGAGGCGGTGCGGCGCGCCAACGGCGAGCTCCTCCGGCTCCAGGTCCGCGGCGCCATGCGGAGGCTCGGCATGCGCCGGCCGATCTCCTGGAGCTTCCTCCCCAGCGCGGCCACCGTGGCGGGCCGGCTGGACGAGGAGCTGGTGGTCTACCACGTGGTGGACGAGTTCTCGGCCTTCAGCGACGCCAGCGCGCACGTGGCGGAGCTCGAAGGGCGCCTGCTCCTGCGGGCCGACCTCGTCATCGCCTCGTCGGAGAAGCTCCTCGAGGACAAGCGGCGCTTCAACTCGAGGACCGTGCTCGTCCGCCACGGCGTGGACCACGCGCACTTCGCGCGCGCGCTCGAGCCGGGGCCGCTGCCGGAGCCGCTCCGCGGGTTGCCGCGTCCGGTGATCGGCTTCTTCGGCCTCGTCGCCGACTGGATCGACCTCCCGCTCGTGCGCCGGGTCGCGGACGCGTTCCCGAGCGCCTCGGTGGTCGTGCTCGGGAAGGTCGCGACCTCGCTCGCGCCGCTCGAGGGGGCCCGGAACGTCCATCTCTTCGGCCGGAGGCCGTACGCGGAGCTGCCGGACTGGTGCCGCGGCTTCACCGTGGCGCTGACGCCCTTCCGCCGCAACGCGCTCGCATTGGCGGCCAACCCGCTCAAGGCGCGCGAGTACGTGGCCGCGGGGCTCCCCAACGTGTGCACGGATCTCCCCGAGCTCCGGCGCATCCCCGGGTGCACCGTCACCGCCAGCGAGGAGGAGTTCCTGGCCGCCGTCGGCGCGGCGCTCGAGGACGGCGGCCCTTCGGCGGCGCGCTCGGCGCTGGTCCGGGACGAAGGGTGGGAGGCGCGGGTGGAGGTGATCCGGGGCCACGTGGCGGCGGCGGAGGTCGCCCGCCGGGCGCGGGCCCCTGCCGGCGCCGCCACGGAGGTCGGGCTCGGACGAGGGCTGCAGAACGAGGGATAGCGGACCATGTCGGACGCGACATTCGTGGACGCCTTCGTCACCCGGCGCGCGCGCACGCTGGAGCGCGCGACCACGCGCTGGAGCCGGCTCGCCTTCGCCGCCGCGGTGGGGTTCGTGGTCATGCTCTACGCGAACCCCATGTACTGGTGGCCGTGGTTCGAGCGGCTCCGGCTGGCGTTCGTGGCGATGGCCCTCTGCGCCGCCGCCGTGCTGGCGCACCGGCTCACCTCCGCGAGCCCCATCCGCGTGGGCGGGCCGATGGGGGTTCCGCTGCTCGTCTACCTGGGCATGTTCCCGGTCTCGCTCCTCTGGACCATCCACGTCCCCTCGACCGAGACCGCCGTGGTCGAGGCGCTCAAGATGGGCGTGGTCTACGTGGCGGTGCAGAACGCGCTCGACCGCCCGGCGCGCGTCCGGACGTTCCTGCTCCTCGGGGCGCTCGCTTCCCTGGGGCCCGCGCTCGGCGGGATCTGGCACTGGTGGATGGGCGAGGGGCTGGTCGAGGGATACCGGACGGCCTGGCGCGGGCTGTACGCCGACCCCAACCGGCTGGCGATGAGCCTGGTCGCGATCCTGCCCGCGGCGCTCTACGGGGCGGTCACGGCGAAGCGGCCGGGACACCGCGCGCTCTTCGCGGGGGTGGCCGCGGCGCAGGTGGGCGCGATCGTGCTCACGCACTCGCGCTCCGGCGCGGTGGCGATGGCGGTCGCGGCGGCCGTGTTCCTCGGCCGCGGGAAGCGGAAGATCGCCCAGGCGGCGATGGCCGCGGCGCTCCTCGTCGGGCTGGCCGCGCTCGCCCCGTCGAGCTTCTGGCAGCGTTCCTCGACCATCACCGAGTTCGAGACCGACGTGTCGGTACAGGGCCGGCGGCACGCCTGGATGGTGCTCGACAACATCGTCGAGGAGCGGCCGTTCACGGGGGTCGGCGGCGGGGCCTTCCTCGCGAGCTGGGCGCGGTACGCGCCCCTCGAGGCGGGAGGGCGCCGGTACGTGGCACACAACATGCTGCTCGAGACCGTCGGCGATCTCGGCGTCCTCGCCTTCCTCCTCCTGGCGGCGTTCGTCGCCGTGCTCCTGGTCCGGCTCTGGCCGGCCGGCTCGGATCCGGTGGTCGGGCCCGAGGCGCGGGCGCTCTTCGCGGGGCTCGCGGGGTACCTCGTCTGCGAGATGGCCAACGGCTATGCGCTCTCCTGGTTCCTCTACTGGCTGTTCGCCGCGTCCGCGGCGACGGTGCACCTGGCGGCGCTGCGGCGTGCCGCGGCGCGAGAGGCGGCGTGAGTGCGGCGACCGGCGCGGGTGCTGATCCTCCAGAACCGGTTCCGGATCGGCGGCCAGGAGCGGCAGACGGTCCTGAACGTGCGGAGCATGGATCGCTCGAGGTACGAGCCGCTCGTCGCGGTCCTGCACCTCGACGGCGAGCACCTCGGCGACATCGAGGCGGCCGGCGTCCGCCCGGTGATCTTCGACGTGGGGAGGAGCCTGCTCCGCCCCGGCACCGCCTGGCAGCTCGCGCGCCTGGTCCGGTTCCTCCGGGCGGAGCGGATCGCCGTCGTCCACGCACAGGACGTGTACACCAACGTGCTCGGCGCGATGGCGGCGCGGGCCGCCGGCGTGCCGATGATCGTGACGCGGGTCGATCTCGGGCATCACCTCTCCGGCTACCGGCGCCGCCTGCTCGTGCTCGCGTCGCGCTCCGCCGACCGCGTGCTCGTGAACGCGCTCAGCATCCGCGAGCTCGCAATCCGGGAGGGAGTGGAGGCGGACCGGGTCGCGGTGGTCCGCAACGGCGTCGACCTCGAGGAGCTGGACGCCCGCGCCGCGAGCCCGCCCGACGAGCCGGTCCCTGCGCCGGGCGCGTTCGTGTGCGTCGCCAACATGCACCATCCGGTGAAGGGGCAGGGCGATCTGCTCCAGGCGCTCCGGGAGACGCTCCGGACGCATCCCGAGGCGCGCCTCGTGCTCGTGGGCGAGGGCGTGCGGCGCCCGATGCTGGAG
>JAEZXM010000134.1 GCA_023419875.1 Pseudomonadota bacterium
CCCCAGGAACTCGAGGAAGAAGGCGAGCGCGACGGCCGGTACGAGTGCGCCGGATGCGACCGCGAGCCGCTCCCACCAGGACACCGCGAACGTCTCCGTCCAGCGGAGAAAGAAGAGCGCGAGCGAGAACAGGAACAGGTCCGCCGAGAAGAGCGCGAACAGGGTGAACACGCGCGGGCGGTTCTCGCGGAGGAGCGAGGCCACCGACAGCGCCAGGGTCACGATGGCGGCGAGGAGCGCCGCCTGGGTTCGGATGTCCACTCGCGGGTGATCCTAAACCGGATCGGCCCTGCGGGCATCGAGGCAGGCGCCGGAACGTTTCCTCGGGGTCTCACCCCGGCCCCTTGACCGCCCGGGCCACCAGAGCCCACCCTGCAGCCCGTGCACGCAGCGCTCGCCCCGCTCCTCGTCCTCCTCGCGTCCGCACCCCCCACCGAGCCGCCGGCCAGCGAGGGGCCTTCCACCGCTCCTGGCGCCCGGATCGGGGGGGCGCAGCTCGCGCCGGTGTTCCCCCCCGGCAGCGCCGCCGCCGCAGGGAAGGCGGCGTACGACGCCGGCCGCCACGAGGAGGCGCTGGCGAAGCTCGCCCGGGCGCCCGAGCCGGAGGCGGCGTTCGTGCGCGCGCTCACGGCGCGGGCGCTGGATCGCAACGGTGAGGTCCTCCGGGCGCTCGAGGGTCTCGAGTCGAGGCTGCCGGAGATCGCCGACCGGATCCGGTTCCTCCGGGGAGGAGCCCTCGCGGGCACAGGACGAAAGCGCGAGGCGATGGACGCCTGGGCGGCGGTTCCGGAAGGCTCGTTGCTCGCTGCCGAGGCGCGCCTCGAGCGCGCGCGGGCCGCGGCCTCGCTGGGCGATCGGGAGGCTGCGCTCGGGGCGCTCGCGCCGCTGCTCGAGGCCCCCGCGCCGCCCGATCCCGGCGCGCCCGATCCCGGCGCGACCGCGCTCCTCCTGTCCGGGCGGATCCGGTCCGGCCGGCTCGCCCCCGACCTCGCCGGCGCGCGCAGGGACTTTCTCGCTTGCTGGGTGGGGCATCCGCTCTCTCCCGAGGCGCCGGCGTGCCTCGACGCGCTCCGCAGCCTGGCGATGCCGTTCGGCGTCCCTCCGGGACCGGAGCAGATCGTCGAGCGGGCCGAGATCCTGATCGAGGCCAACCGCAGCCCGCCCGCGATCGCCCTGCTCCAGCCGCTCGCCGCGGCGGTGAGAGGCGCCGCGGGAGACGCGCCCCTCGCCTGCCGCATCCGGGCAGGGCTGGGCCGGGCGCACAGGCGGGAGCGGAACAACGGGGCGGCCATCGAGCACCTCACGCGGGCCGTGGCCGTGTGCAAGGACGCCGCGGTTCGGGCCCGAGCGCTCTACGTGCTCGCCGGCGCGAGGGCAGCGTCCGGCGATCGCCCGGGTGCCGTCGATCTCTACCGGCAGCTCGCGCGGGAGTACCCCGCCCACTCCCTCGCGGACGATGCGCTCCTGTTCGCGGCGCAGCTCCTCCTCCGGGAGGCGCGCGAGGGTGAGGCGCGCGAGGCCCTGGCGGCGGTCGTGGGTGCGCGTCCGCAGGGAGACCAGGTCGGCGAGGCGCGGTTCCTCCTGGCGTGGATCGCGCGATCCGGCGGTGCGCTCGAGGAGGCGGTGGCCGTGCTCCAGGCCATCGAGAAGGACGCCGGGCCGGACCAGGGGTACGAGGCCGCCCGGGCCGCGTACTGGAGGGCGCGGATCCTCGCGGCGCAGGCGCCCGCCGGGCTCGAGCAAGCTCGGGCCGTGTGGTCAGACATCGCGGTGCGGTTCCCGACGGACTACTACGGGCTCCTCGCCCGGGCCCGGCTGGCGGAGACCGGTGCGGGCATCCCGTGGCCCCGTCCGCCGGCGGCGCAGCGCGAGCCGAGCTACGACCCGGGGCCGCTCCTGGAGGACCCGCACCTCCGGGCCGGCCTGCTCCTCCACCGCATGGGCCTCCCCCGCGCGGCTGCCGAGGAGCTCCAGGCGGTCCCGCTCTCCCGGTTGCGTCCCGGCGACTCCCTCGACCCGGTGCTGCTCGTCGGCGACGTCCTGGATCGCGTGGGCGAGCAGCGCGCCGCCCACCAGCTCCTGCGGACGCGCGCGAGAGAGGCGTTCCGGCGCGCCCCGGATCCGGAGAACCTCAGGGCCTGGGTGATCGCGTATCCGGCGGCGTACCGGGCCGAGGTGCAGCGCTACGCGGCGGAGTCCGGCGTCCCGACGGAGCTCGTCCAGGCGCTCATGCGGGAGGAGAGCGCGCTCGACCCGCGGATCGTCTCGCCCGCAGGTGCGCTCGGGCTCACGCAGCTCATGCTCCCCACGGCGCAGCAGGTGGCCGCGCGGATGAGGCTCGCACGGCCGACCCGAGGCGACCTCATGCAGCCGGCGCTCAACATCCGGATCGGCGCCCGCTACCTCGCGGAGCTCGTGCGGAAGCACGAGGGCGAGGTCGCCCTGGCGCTCGCCGCGTACAACGCCGGCCCGACCGCCGTGAAGCGCTGGGTCGAGGCGATGCCCGGGCTCCCGCTCGACGAGTTCGTGGAGCAGATCCCGCTCGAGGAGACGCGCGGCTACGTGAAACGCGTCCTCCGCTCCTACGCGGTGTACGCGACGCTGTACGGCGAGGGTGGGGGCGACGGCGTGCCGGCGGTCTTCCGGATCGCGGGCCGGTGACGCGGCGGACCCTCGCGGCGACCGCCGGCCACCCGGGCGTCAGCCCGATGATGCGTTCGGACCCGTCTTTCCGTTATGATCCGGCGGCAAGATGCTCAACTCCGGCGTCCTCGTACTCAACCGGGTTTACCAGCCGGTCCACATCACCTCGGTGCGCCGCGCCTTCACGCTGCTGTACCAGGGGTTCGCGAAGGCGCTCGACGAGCAGTTCCAGCTCTTCGACTTCGAGAGCTGGAGCGCGCTCGCGGCGGCCGAGCACGACAGCGTGGGCACGATCGGCCGGCGCATCCGCGTACCTCGCGTGATCGTGCTCCTCGTGTACGAGCACATGCCGAAGACGCGGGTCCGCTTCTCCCGGTTCAACATCTACGCGCGCGACGACAACACGTGCCAGTACTGCGGGAGGCGATTCCGCCGGGCCGAGCTCAACCTCGACCACGTCACCCCGCGCTCCCGGGGCGGCTCGACGAGCTGGGACAACGTCGTCTGCTCCTGCATCCCCTGCAATCTGCGGAAAGGTGGGAGAACGCCGGAGGAGGCCGGGATGCGGCTGCTCCGCCTGCCGGTCCGCCCCCGCTGGACGCCCATGTTCCGCAGCGCGACGCGCCGTGCCTTCTACCGAGAGTGGCGCCCGTTCCTGTCGCTCGCCGACGCGGCATACTGGAACGCCGAGCTTTTGGAGTAGACCTCCGTTCGGGCTAGGATGAGCCGGATGGCCGACGGTCCCATCCTCAAGCTGGTGCATCCCGCGCCGGACCCGGGCTCGCGTACGCCGACCCCCGCACCCGGTGTGCCGGCTCCCCGGCAGCGCAGGACCATCTCCGTCGGCGGCGGAAAGGGCGGCATCGGCAAGAGCCTCCTCTCCGCCAACCTCGGGATCGAGCTCGCGAGGAGGGGGAAGCGCGTCGTGCTCGTGGACGCGGACCTCGGCGGCGCGAACCTGCACACGACGCTCGGCATGGAGGTCCCGCGCCGGACGCTCTCGGACTTCATCGAGCGCAAGGTGCACCGGATCGAGGACGTGGTCACTCCCACCGGGATCCCGAACCTCTCGCTCGTCTCGGGTGCGCTCGACCACCTCGACGCCGCCAACCCGCGCCATGCCCAGAAGATGCGGTTTCTGCGGCACGTGCAGCAGCTCGATGCCGACTTCGCCATCCTCGACCTCGGCGCGGGCACGCACACGAACGTCCTCGACTTCTTCCTCGTCTCGGACCACGGCGTGCTCGTCCTCGTCCCCGAGCCGACGGCGGTGGAGAACGCGTACCGCTTCGTGAAGGCCGCCTTCTGGCGCCGGATGCGCAACGTGGCCCAGGTGTACGGCTACGAGCCGCTCCTCCGGGCGGTGATGGACGGCGCGTCCTTCCGCAGCCCGGTCGAGCTCGTCGAGACGGTCGCCCGGCGTGATCCGGACGCGGGCGCGAACCTCGCGCGGCAGCTCGCGGCCTTCCGTCCTCGCCTCGTCGTGAACCAGGCCCGCACCGCCCAGGATGCCGAGATCGGACGCGCCGTGGTCGCGGCCTGGCGGAAGTACTTCGGGCTGGAGATGGACTACCTGGGCTTCATCCACTACGACGACGAGATGTGGCGGACGCTGCGGGCCCGCCGCCCGTTCCTCATCGAGAAGCCCGATGCGCCGGCGGCCAAGGCCTTCGCCACGGTGGTGGACGGGCTCCTGGCGCTCGACATCGCCGCCCGGGCCGGAGCCATGCCGTGAAGCCGCTCGCGCAGCAGAACTTCTACGAGGTCCTCGACATCCCCTTCGACGCGAGCGCGGCTGCGATCGCCGAGGCGGTGGAGCGGGCGCTCGCGCTCTACGCCCCCGGCTCGCTCGCCACCTACACGCTCATGGACCCGGAGGAGGAGCACCTCCTCGTCCGTCTCCTGGAGGAGGCACGGGTCACGCTGCTCGATCCGGTCGCCCGAGCGCGCTACGACGAGCGCATCACCGGCCCGGAGGCCGTCTCGCCGCCCGCCCCGGCGTCCTCACCGGTCGTGGACGCCGCGATCCGCGCCGCGTGGCCGGAGCTCCCCCCGGTCATCCCGGCGGTGTCGCAGCCCGACGACGACGGCCGAGAGGATGAGGACGAGCGCGAGGGGTATCTGGCAGCGCCCGTGGTGCCGCCGAGGGCTCCGCCGCCGATCATCCCCGCCGCAGTACAAGCGCCGATGGCTGGCCCGCCGGCTTCGCCCTCGATCGTCCCTCCCGGCGCGGGCGTCCCGGTGCCCGCCGCGCGAGCGCCGATCCTGCT
>JAEZXM010000208.1 GCA_023419875.1 Pseudomonadota bacterium
CGGACCCGGATGAAGCTCGTGGTCGGCCTCGGCAACCCGGGCGAGGAGTACGCGCGGACGCGGCACAACGTCGGCTTCGAAGTCGCCGACCGCCTCGCCGCGTCTGCCCGGGCGAGCTTCACCGCGAGGAAGTTCGCGGCGGAGCTGGCCGAGGCGCGCCTCGGACAGGAGCGGGTCTGGATCATGAAGCCGCAGACCTACATGAATCTGTCCGGCGAGGCGGTCGGGGCCGCGCTCCGCTTCTGGAAGCTCGACCTCCTGGACCTCGTGGTCGTGCACGACGATCTCGAGCTCGAGCCGTTCCGGGTGCAGCTCAAGGTCGGCGGCGGACACGGCGGGCACAACGGGCTGAAGAGCCTGAACGCCAACCTGGGCGGGCCCGACTACGCGCGCGTCCGCCTCGGCGTGGGACGCCCGCCGGCGTTCATGGACCCGGCCGATTACGTGCTGGGAAAGTTCGCGAAGGCCGACGAACCCGAACTCGAGGCCGCGCTGGACGGCGCGACCGAGGCGGCCCGGCTCGCGGTCGAGCTGGGGGCGGAGAAGGCGATGAACCGAGTGAACCGGCGGGCCCGCGCGGCCGCTGGTCCCAAGGAGCAGCACTGAGAAGCATCCCGCGCGCCGGCATGGGGCCGGCACCGGGCACATCACTCCTCGCGGCGGGCGAACCGCCGCTACGAACCCGAGGGGAGCGAACATGGCCGAGACGAAGAATCTCGTGCGCGAGTACGAGACGATCTACCTGCTCAAGGCGGAGACGCCCGACGAGCAGGTGGACGAGATCAAGGAGCGGCTCCGCGGCGTGGTCAGCCGCGAAGGCGGGAAGGTGATCCGCTTCACCAACCAGGGAAAGCGGAAGACGGCCTTCCCCGTCGCCAAGAACAACAAGGCGCTCTACATGCACTGCCTCTACCTCGGCAAGCCGGGGCTGGTGCACGAGCTCGAGCGCAACCTCAAGATGCTGGACGTCGTGACGAAGTACCAGTCGGTGAAGATCGCCGACGAGGTGGACTTCGACGCCCGGCAGGTCGAGCAGGACGTGAAGATCCAGCCGGTCGAGGAAGAGACCAAGCCGCGCGAGGAGCGCGGCGAGTACGCGTCCGGCGAGGAAGCCTTCGAGGCCGAGCCGGCGGAAGGGATGGATTAGGCCATGGCGCGACCGGACATGGGTGGTCCCAAGACGGGCGGCTTCGGTTCCCGCTTCGGCGGCGGTGGTGGCGGCGGCTTCGGCGGCGGGCGCGGCGGTGATCGCGACCGCGACCGCGATCGCGGCGACCGCGAGGGCGGCGAGGAGGGTGGCCGCCGCGGCTTCGGGCGGCGCAAGGTCTGCCGCTTCTGCGCCGACAAGGCGCTGAAGGTCGACTACAAGGACCAGAACCAGATGAAGTACTTCCTGACCGAGCGCGGCAAGATCATCCCGCGGCGGATCAGCGGAAACTGCGCCAAGCACCAGCGCGAGGTCGCCACGGCGGTGAAGCGCGGCCGGATGCTCGCCATCCTGCCCTACACCGTCGGGCAGATGTAGAGGAGGCCGCCATGAAGCTCATCCTCCGTGAAGACGTGGAGAACCTCGGCAAGGGCGGCGAGCTGGTGGAGGTGAAGCCCGGCTACGGGCGGAACTTCCTCCTCCCGCGCGGCCTCGCCGTCCTCGCGAACCCGAAGAACGTCCGCGAGCTCGAGCACCAGAAGCAGGTGGCGTCCGCCAAGGCCGCCAAGCTCAAGGCGAGCGCCCAGGCGGTCGCGAAGCGGATCGCCGAAACGCCGGTCACCTTGAAGCGCAAGGTCGGCGAGCAGGACAAGCTGTACGGCTCCGTCACCGCCCTCGACATTGCCGAGGCCCTCGCCGCCCGCGGCCTGGATCTCGATCGGCGCACGATCGACCTCACCGATCACATCAAGACGGTGGGGACGTTCGAGGTCCCGGTGAAGCTGCACTCCGAGGTCATCGGCAAGGTGAAGGTGACCGTGGAGCCCGAGGCGGAGCCGGCGGCCTAGCTCACCCGGACCCCCTTCGGCAGGACTGGAGAGGCCGGTGCCGCGAGGCGCCGGCCTCTTCCGTTCGCGGGGACGCCGTCCCGATGCCTCAGCCCTGCGCCGCGCCGGGCGCCGCGAAGCGCGGCGGCTCCTGGCCGAGCCGCTGGAGGGCCGCGGCCGCGTCGCGCGAGAGGACGAGGTTCGAGACGAGCTCGGTCGTGCTCTCCTTCGGCTTCCCGTTCTCCAGCTTCACCGTGACCTGGGTGACGGTGAGCGTGATGGTCGCGTTGCAGGCGCACCGATCGACGTCGTAGCGCAGGTGCGTCGTGGCGCCGGGCTCCGCGGCTCCGCGCGCGGCGACGTAGCTCACCTCCTGCGCGCGGAGGTGGCGCTCGAGCTCCTCGCGGGGGATCTCGGCCCCGCGGAAGACGCCCTTCTCCTTCGTGCACCAGCCCTGGCACTGCTCGCAGAAGGGGCTCAGAGCCTGGCCGATGGCGAGGAACGTGGGGAACCCGACGATCAGGAGGGCCTCGATCGTCCAGAGGATCCAGAGCACGGTCCCGGTCGGCGTGAAGCTCTTCAGGCTCCACGCGCCCTCGGCGTTCACGAAGGTGATCGCCTGCCACAGGGCCGCCGGATCGAGGGCCAGGTCGAGGAGCGCGACGTCCACGTCGCTCCGGCGGAGCAGCGCGTAGATCCAGAAGACCCACGACAGGCAGAGCGCGGCGGCGCCGACCAGGAGGCCGAGGAGCGCGGCCAGCGCGCCGCTCCGCGCCTTCCCGAGCGCGACGCCCTTCGCGACCGCGAACCCCACGACGAACCCGAAGCCGACGGTGATGAGCGCGTTGATGTAGACGAACGGGATGTAGAGGATCGCGTAGGCGTAGATGGCCGCCGCGACCGCCGCCGTCGGCACGCCGAGCAGCGGGACGAGGAGCACGGTGGAGAGGCCGAATCTGCCGGAGGGCTGGTACTTCTGGCCGGGTCGGAAGGGCATCGTCATGGCGTGAATCCTCCTCGGGATGCTCGAGTCACTTCCTCTTCGCTCGCTCTCCTTCGTCGATCACCGCCCAGAACGCGGGCTTGGGCTGGAGCTCCGCAAACAGGAGCGGCGCGTCCGGCGGCTTGAGCCACGAGACCTCGTCCGTCACGCCCCACACCAGCACCGCATCGATCGAGCCCCGGTTCCGCACGAACATCCGGAAGAACTCCGCGTAGCGCTTCGCCTGCCGCTGAAAGAGGACGTCCTCGTCGTCGTTCGGCACGGACTCGCCAGGGCCGGTCCGCAGGCTCACGTCCATCTCGGTGATGTGGTTACGGAGGCCGAGCTTCGCGACCTCCTGGATCGTGTCTTCGAGGTCCTCGACGGGCGGGTGCGAGAGGTACACGTGCGTCTGGTGGCCGATGCCGTGGATGGGCACGCCCTTCTTCTCGAGGTCCCGGACGAGCTCCAGGATGAGCGCGCGCTTGGCCGGGTTCTCGGTCGCGTAGTCGTTGTAGAAGAGGAGCGCGTTCGGATCGGCCTCGTGCGCGAACCGGAACGCGAGCTCGATGAACTCGGGGCCGATGATCCGGTAGAAGTCGCTCTTGCGCCATCCGCCGACGGTCTCGACGTTGGGCTCGCCGGGCGCGAAAGCCTCGTTCACGACGTCCCACGCCCAGACGCGGCCCTTGAAGTGGCCCACGACCTCGTGGATGTACGCGCGCATCCGCGCGATGAGGACCTCGCGCGAGACCTCCTTGCCGTTCTTCGTGAACATCCAGGGCGTGGTCTGCTGGTGCCAGATGAGCGTGTGGCCGCGGACCTTGAGCTTGTTCTTCACCGCCCAGTCCACGAGCTGATCGGCCATGTTGTGGTCGTACTGCCCCTCGCGCCGGGAGAGCATGAGCGGCTTCATCTCGTTCTCGGCGACGACGACGTCGAACTGCCGGGCGATGAACTCGTGGGTCGAGCCCATGAGCACCTGGCCGGGCGTGATGGCCGCGCCCACGAGGAAGACGCCGCGGTACGTTTCCCCGAGCGAGGGGATCGGGCCTTCACGCGGCAGGTAACGATCCGGGCGCGGCGGTGCGGCGGGCGCGGGCGCGGCGGCCGTCGGCTTCTGCGCTGATGGACCGGCGCAGCCTGAAACGATCAACACCAGCGGAAGCGCGAGACGGGCGGGCAAAGCCATGCCCGGATCGATACCACGTCCGAGATCACTTCGGCTCGCCGGCCCTCGCCTCGAAGCCGCCGCGGTAGACGACGGACCCACCCA
>JAEZXM010000214.1 GCA_023419875.1 Pseudomonadota bacterium
TCCTTGATCCGTTCGCCCTGAGCGTAGGCCCTGCGCAGCAGGGCCGGAGTCGAAGGGCGGGGGCTGACCGAGGGTGACCCTCATGTTCGTCGGCGTTCTCAGGCTCACCCTCCACCTCCCCGACCCCGGGTCGCTGAAGTCCAAGCGGCACCTCGTCCGCTCGGCCGTCGATCGGGTGCGGGCCCGCTTCAACGTGTCGGCCGCCGAGGTGGCGGAGAACGACCTCTGGCAACGGAGCGTGCTCGGCGTGTGCGCGGTCGGGAACGATCACGCGTTCGTGAACGAGGTGCTCGACAAGGTGGCGGACTTCGTGGCCGCGATGCACGGGGGACAGATCGTCGTCACCGCGCGCGATCTGGAGATCGTCCCGTACGGCGACGGGATGGGCGAGGGCGAGATGCGGACGCTGGCGGAGGCGGAGGGCGCGCCGGAGTGGGACGCCGCCGAGCTGCCGGCGAGGGCCGCGATCCCGCGGCCGAGGCCGAGGCCACGCGAGCCCGGCGAAGGGGAGGAGTGATCGCCATGTCCACGCACAACCGGCCGGCCCGCGTCGCCGAGGAGTTCCGCCAGGAGATCTCCGCCCTCATCGCTCGTGGCCTCAAGGACCCGCGGATCACCGGGTTCGTCACCGTGACCGGCGCGAAGATGTCGCCGGACCTCAAGGAGGCCACGGTGTACGTCTCGATCCACGCGTCGGGTGCCGAGCGCGAGCGGACGCTCGAGGGGCTCCGCGCGGCGGCGACGTTCCTCCAGCGCGAGGTCGCCCGGGCCATCGGGCTCCGCTACACGCCGCATCTGAAGTTCGTCTACGACGAGTCGGTGGAGCGCGGCGATCGGATCGACCGGCTGCTGCGGGAGGCGCGGGCGCTCGACGCCGAGTCGGCCTCGGCCCGGGCCGCGGAGGCGGGGGAGGGCGGCGGCGGACCCCCGGCGGGGGACGGCGAAAAATCGTGAGCCCGCAGGAGCCGCTCGCCGGAATCCTGGTCGTGGACAAGCCGGCCGGGCCCACCTCGTTCGAGGTCGTGAAACGCCTGCGACGGGCCGCGCGCGCGAGCAAGGCGGGCCACGCCGGGACGCTCGATCCCGCCGCCACCGGCGTGCTCGTGGTCTGCCTCGAGGACGCGGTCCGGCTCCAGCAGTGGCTCTCCGATGGCGACAAGGCGTACCGCGCGACGGTTGCCTTCGGGGCCGCCACCGACACCGAGGACGCCGAGGGGCGCGTCGTCGCCGAGGGCGATCCGTCCGGGCTCAGGGCGGACGCGATCCGCGACGCGCTCTCCCGGTTCGTCGGGGAGATCGCCCAGGTCCCGCCGATGTACTCGGCGGTCCGGGTCGGCGGGAGGCGTCTCCACGAGGCCGCCCGCGCCGGCGAGGAGATCGCACGGGCGCCGCGGCGGGTGCGGATCGACGCCTTGGAGCTCGTCTCTCTCGGAGCGGTCGACTCGGGCCGGTGCGCCGCGATCGTGGACGTCCGCTGCGGCAAGGGCACCTACGTGCGGACGCTCGCCGCGGACCTCGGACGCGCGCTCGGTGTCCCCGCGCACCTCGCCGCGCTCCGCCGGACGATGGCGAGCGGCTTCGACCTCGCCCGCGCGGCGCCGCTCGAGGAGCTCGAAGGGCTCGCCCACGAGGGTGGGCCCGAGGCGCTCCGGCCCCGGCTCGTCCCACTCGCGCGGGCGCTGCCCATGCCCGAAGCGCGCGTCTCCCCCTCCGAGGCCGGCGATCTCGCCCACGGCCGCTCCATCCCCGCCGGGGCGCACACCGCGGGGCCCGTCCGCGCCGTGGATGCCGAGGGGCGCCTGGTCGCCGTGTGCGACGTGTCGCAGGGGCGCCTCCGGCCCTCCCGCGTCTTCGTGAGGTAGGACGCAGGGGCCAGGCCCGCCGAAGTCCTCCAGATCATTGACTCCTGGCCCTCGATCGCTTATCACCCGGCCCTCACCGCGCCCACTGCCGCCCGTGGCGCACGCCTTCGCCCCCGCGGCGGTGAGCCACGAAAAGAGAGCGAGCACCTATGGCGTTGGTCCAGGAGAAGAAGCAGGAGCTGGTCCAGAAGTACAAGCGGCACGACAAGGACACGGGCTCACCCGAGGTCCAGGTCGCGCTCCTGAGCGAGCGGATCACGTACCTCACGGAGCACTTCAAGACGCACAAGAAGGATCACCACAGCCGGCGGGGGCTCCTGAAGCTCGTCGGCCAGCGCCGCCGGCTCCTCGACTACCTGAGGACGGTGGATCAGGGCCGGTACAAGGCCCTCATCGAACAGCTCGGCATCCGCAAGTAGCGGGGCCGGGAACGGCGCCTCGGCCGCGTGGCCGGGGCGCTCGCGTCTCGGGGACGTCCCGGACGCGGAGCAGCAACCCGCGGCGACGCGGGCTCGACGAGGAACGCAGCCGGACGCTTCCGTTTCCGATTCGACCGCCTCTCTCGGAGAGGGGCTGCGGAATCAGGAACAGAAGCGCCTTCCAGCGTTTCCCTGGCCGGGCCTGCCGGTCCGCCCAAGGGCATCGGTGCCGAGAGGCCCGTGCCGCCAGGAAGGTGCACATGAATCCCATCCAGAGATCCGCCAAGGTCGGAGCCGCCGAGATCACCCTCGAGACGGGGAAGATCGCCAAGCAGGCGCACGGCGCCGTGATGGTACGCCAGGGCGACTCGATGGTCCTCGTCACCGTGGTCTCGGCCTCGGAGAAGCGCGAGGGCATCGACTTCTTCCCCCTCACGGTGGACTACCAGGAGAAGCTCTCCTCCGCGGGCCGCGTGCCGGGCAGCTACTTCCGGCGCGAGGGCAGGGCCACGGAGAAGGAGACGCTCGTCTCCCGCATCGTGGACCGCTCCTGCCGGCCGCTGTTCGCCGAGGGGTACGCGAACGAGACGCAGATCATCGCGACCGTCTACTCGTTCGACCAGGAGAACGACACCGACGTGCTGGCGCTCACCGGCGCCTCGGCCGCGCTCCACCTGTCGGACGTCCCCTTCAACGGCCCCATCGCCGGCGTGCGCGTCGGCCGGCTGAACGGCCAGTTCATCGCCAACCCGACGCTCGCCCAGCGCGCCGAGTGCGACCTCGACGTGGTGATGGCCGCCTCGCGCGACGCCATCGTGATGGTGGAGGGCGGCGCGAAGGAGGTCTCCGAGGCGGTGATGGTGGACGCGCTCCTCTTCGGCCAGGCGGCGGTGAAGGAGCTGCTCGCCGCCCAGGACGCGCTCCGCGAGGCGACCGGCAACAAGCCGCGCCGCTCCTTCGACGCGCCCCCGAGCGACGCCGCCCTCAAGGCCAAGGTGAAGGCGCTCACCTGGGACAAGGTGAAGGAGGCCTACGGCCGGAACGAGAAGCACGACCGGTACGGCCGGCTCTCGGAGATCAAGAAGGAGCTCCTCCAGGCGCTCAAGGTCGGGGCCCAGGGCGACGCCGCGAAGCTCGCGACGCTCTCGCTCCGCGAGAAGGAGATCAAGGGCTACTACGAGG
>JAEZXM010000258.1 GCA_023419875.1 Pseudomonadota bacterium
GCTCTGCGCGCGGCTCGACACCTTCGTCCCGGGCCGCGCGCTCGACGACAACGCGTCGATCCTGGTCGAGTACGCGGGCGGCGCGAAGGGCCTGTACTGGGCGTCGCAGATCGCCGTCGGCCGCGACAACGCCCTGCGGCTCCGGGTGTTCGGCGCGACCGGATCGATCGAGTGGAGCCAGGAGAACCCGAACTCCCTCGTGGTCTCCCGCCTCGGCACGCCGACCGAGGTGCTCTCGCGCGGGCGCGACGCGTTCTACCCGCACGCGCAGTCCTACTCCCGGATCCCCTCCGGCCACCCCGAGGGCTACTTCGAGGCGTTCGCCAACCTCTACCGGACGTTCGCGGCCGCGCTCGCGAAGAAGAAGGCGGGCGGCGCCCTCACCGAGGAGGAGCTCGACTTCCCGGACGTCGACGACGGCGTCTCCGGCGTCCGGTTCATCGGGCGCTGCGTGGAGAGCTCGCAGAAGGGCGCGGTCTGGGTCGATTTCTGAGCTCGAGGAGGAAGAACCGATGGCACGCCCCGTCACCCTGTTCACCGGCCAGTGGGCCGACCTGCCGCTCACCGCGCTCTGCCAGAAGCTCGAGGCCTGGGGCTACGACGGCCCGGAGATCGCCTGCTGGGGCGATCACATGGAGCCGAAGAAGGGGGCCAACGATCCGAGGTACGTCGAGGCGAAGAAGAAGGTCCTCGCCGACCACGGGCTCCAGCTCTTCACCCTCGGCGCCCACCTCGCCGGACAGTGCGTCGGCGACCTGTGGGATCCGCGCCTCGACGCCTTCGCGCCCGCCGAGTGCAAGGGGAGCCCGGAGAAGACCCGCGCCTGGGCCATCCAGGAGATGAAGTGGACCGCCCAGGCGGCCCGGAACATGGGCTGCAAGGTGGTCACCGGCTTCATGGGCTCACCGGTCTGGAAGTACTGGTACTCGTTCCCACCCACCACGGATCAGATGATCGCCGACGCCTTCAAGCAGATCGTCGAGCTGTGGTCGCCCATCCTGGACGAGTTCGACCGGTGCGGAGTGAGCTTCGCCCTCGAGGTCCACCCCACCGAGATCGCCTTCGACTTCTACACGGCGCGGCGGCTCGTCGAGGAGTTCCAGGGGCGCAAGACGCTGGGCTTCAACTTCGACCCGAGCCACCTCCAGTGGCAGGGGATGAAGCCGCCCCTCTTCATCCGCGACTTCGCCGACCGGATCTACCACGTGCACATGAAGGACTGCGCCGTGACGCTCGACGGCCGCGCCGGCATCCTCGGCTCGCACCTCGGCTTCGGCGACGGCCGGCGGGGCTGGAACTTCCGCTCGCTCGGGCACGGAGACGTGGAGTTCGACGCCATCGTCCGCGAGCTCAACGCCGCCGGCTACCGGGGGCCGCTCTCGGTCGAGTGGGAGGACTCGGGGATGGAGCGCGAGTACGGCGCGCAGGAGGCGGTGCAGTTCGTCCGCACGGTCGACTTCGCGCCGTCGAGCGTCGCCTTCGACGAGGCGATGAAGAGCTCGTGAGGAGGCCGGAGGGGGGCGCGGTGACGCGCGGGTGATGCGCGAGGCAGTCGTCAAGACCGAGGACATCGGCAAGGAGTTCTCGTCGGTGTGGGTCCTCCGCGGGATCACGCTCGAGGTCCGCGCAGGCGAGATCCTCGGGATCATCGGCGAGAACGGGGCGGGCAAGAGCACGCTCATGAAGATCCTGTCCGGGATCTACTCCCCGAGCACGGGCCGGCTGCTCGTGGACGGGCGGGAGGTCTCGATCCACTCGCCGGAGGACGCGAAGCGCCTCGGGATCCGGCTCATCCCCCAGGAGTTCAACCTGGTCGCCGACCTCAGCGTCCACGAGAACGTCTTCCTCGGGAACGAGCTGCGCACCCGGGCCGGCCTCCTCGACCGGAGGGCGATGATCCGGCGCACCGCGGAGGTGCTGGCGTCGCTCGAGGTGCGGGTCGCCCCCGACGCCCGGATCGACTCGCTCAACGTCGCCCAGAAGCAGATGGTGGAGATCGCCAAGGCCCTCGCCTTCGACGCGCGGCTCCTCATCATGGACGAGCCGACCACCGTCCTCACCCGGCACGAGATCGCCCTGCTGTTCGAGCGGATGCGGGCTCTCCGCGCCCGGGGCGTGAGCCTCATCTACATCTCCCACAAGCTCCGCGAGGTGAAGGAGATCGCCGACCGGGTGATGATCCTCCGCGACGGCGCCTCCGTCGGGCTGGAGCCGGTGGACGCGCTGGCGGTGGACGAGATGGCCCGCCGCATGGTGGGCCGGGAGCTCTCGCAGGTCTTCCCGGAGAAGGGCGGCCCGGGCGGCGAGGTGGCGCTCCGTGTCCGCGGGCTCACGGTGCCGGGTGTCATCGAGGACGTCTCCTTCGACCTGCGGAAGGGCGAGGTCCTCGGGTTCGCGGGGCTGGGCGGGTCGGGCCGCACCGAGGTGGCCGAGACGATCCTCGGCGTGCGCCGCGCCTCCGCCGGGATCATCGAGGTGGAGGGCCGGCCCGTCCGGATCCACTCGCCGGGGGACGCGGTGCGCGCCGGGATCGGCTACCTCTCCGAGGACCGGCAGGGCTCGGGCATCCTCACCCAGCACGCGCTCGTGACCAACGTCTCGCTGGTCTCGCTCCGCAAGTACCTGCGCGGCGGGTTCATCGCCGGCCGGCGGGAGCGCGCCGCCGCGGCGGGGTACGTGCGGCAGTTCGGGATCCGCACCTCCGGCCTCGACACCCGGCTCGAGTTCCTCTCCGGCGGCAACCAGCAGAAGGTCTCGCTCGCCAAGACCCTCGACCCCGGGCCGCGCATCCTCATCGTCGACGAGCCGACGCGCGGCGTGGACATCGCCGCGAAGCGCGACATCTACCGGTTCGTCCACCAGCTCGCGGCCGGCGGCGCGGCGGTCCTCCTCATCTCCTCCGAGCTGGAGGAGGTGATCGGGATGTGCTCGCGCGTGCTGGTGATGCGCGGCGGGCGCGTGGTGGGCGAGGTCTCGGGCGAGCACCTTACCGAGGAGGAGATCATGTTCCGCGCCACCGGCGTGAAGGAGACCGCCTAGCCATGGCCGTCGCCGTCCCCTCGATCCAGGGCTCGTTCCTCGACCGGCTGCGCCGGTACAACTACGCGCCGCTGCTCGCCCTGATCATCCTCGGCACCATCTCGGCCTTCATGAGCGAGCACT
Source organism: Pseudomonadota bacterium (assembly GCA_023419875.1). Classification (GTDB taxonomy): domain Bacteria; phylum Myxococcota; class Myxococcia; order Myxococcales; family Anaeromyxobacteraceae; genus Anaeromyxobacter. The sequence goes on from JAEZXM010000258.1 coordinate 3,163, forward strand.
TCCTCAGCGTCGGGAACGTGCTCAACGTCCTCCGGCAGGCGTCGTACTTCGGGATCGTCGCGCTGGGCATGACCTTCGTCATCATCGGCGGCGGCATCGACCTCTCGGTCGGGTCGATGCTCGCGCTGGTGGGCTTCGTCGCGGTGACGGTGCTCAACGCGCTCAGCGGGCCGGAGACGGCCCCCGCCTGGCCGGTGGTGGCGGCGGCGCTCGCCGCGCTCGCACTCGGCGCGGTCCTCGGGCTGGCGAACGGGATCACCATCGCGGCCGGGCGGATCGCCCCCTTCATCGTGACCCTCGGGACGCTCGCCGTCTTCCGCTCGCTGGCCCTCTATCTCGCCGACGCGGGCGAGCGGCGCTCCGTGAACGAGCTCTATGGCTCCCTGGGCGCGAGCCGGATCCTCGGCGTGCCCACGCCGATCTGGGTGTTCCTCGGGGTCGCCGTCCTGCTCAACGTGCTCCTTCACTCGACGCGCTACGGCCGCCACGTGTGTGCGGTCGGCTCGAACGAGCGTGTGGCCCAGTTCTCCGCCGTCGCCGTGAACAAGGTCCGGACCGCGACCTACGTCATCGCCGGCGTCACCGTGGGGATCTCGGCGGTCCTCTGGTCCGCCCGGACGAACTCGATCAACTCGACGAACTTCGGGGCCGGCGAGGAGCTGAACGCCATCGCCGCGGTGATCATCGGCGGCACGCCGATCAACGGCGGCCGCGGCTCGGTCTTCGGGACGGTCGTCGGCGCGGTGATGCTCCAGATCATCAACAACATGCTGAACCTCATGTCGGTGTCGCCCTACCTGCAGGGCACGGTGAAGGGCCTGGTGATCATCGTCGCCGCCCTCGTCCAGCGGCGGTTGTGAAGCGAAGTGCCCGCACCGCCGGGGGGCGGCGCGGCGAAGTCGACTCGTTCCGAAGAGGGAGTCCATGAAGAAGACACTGCTCGTTGCGCTGGCGTTCCTCCTCCTTCCCTCCGTCGCGCTCGCCCAGGCGAAGGTGAAGGTGGGCGTCTCCATCCCCACCGCCGACCACGGCTGGACCGGTGGCATCAACTGGTGGGCGCAGAAGGCCATCAAGGACTGGCAGGCCAGGGACAAGAACGTCGAGTTCTTCCTCGTGACCGCCGACAGCCCGCAGAAGCAGGTGAACGACGTCGAAGATCTGATGACCCGCGGGATCAACGCGCTGGTCATCCTCGCCCACGACTCGTCCACGCTGACGCCGGTCGTGAAGCGCGCCTACGATCGGGGGGTCTACGTCGTCTCGGTGGACCGCGGCCTCACCGAGAAGGCGGAGCACGTCTACATCGCCGGCGACAATCCGGGGCTGGGCGCGGTCTCGGCCGAGTGGCTCGGAAAGGCGCTCGGCGGGAAGGGCCAGATCGTGATGCTGGAGGGCATCCCCACCGTCATCAACACCGAGCGGGTGGAGGCCTTCCGGGCGGTGATGAAGGCCAAGTACCCGGGGATCAAGATCCTCGAGTCGCAGCCGGCCTACTGGGACACGCAGAAGGGCCTCGCACTCATGGAGAACTACCTCCAGAAGTACAAGCAGATCGACGGCGTCTGGGCGCAGGACGACGACGTGCTCATCGGCGTCCTCCAGGCCTACAAGGAGTCCGGCCGGAAGGACATCAAGGTCATGCTCGGCGGCGCCGGCTCCAAGGTGATGATCAAGCGGGTCATGGACGGCGACCCGCTCGTGCGTGCGGACGTGACCTATCCCCCGAGCATGATCGCCACCGGCATCAGCCTCGGCGTGCTCGGCGCCCAGGGCAAGCCGCTCGAGGGGTTCTACCAGAAGAAGATCCCGTCGAAGATCGTCCTCGCGGCCGAGCTCGTCACGAAGGAGAACGCGAAGGACTACTACGTGCCGGAGTCGGTGTACTAGGACGGAGAGTCGTCTCGGCGGGAGCGGACGGCTCACCCCGCCCGCGCCGCCTCCGGCACGCCGAGGAGCTCCGCGAGACGGGCGGCGAGGCGGCTCGGCTTGAGGCCCGCGCCGGGGGCGACGAAGATCGTGTCGTCCCCGGCGATCGTGCCGAGCACCTCGGGGACCTGGGCGAGATCGATCGCCCGGGCGATGGCGTTGGCGCTGCCGGGGACGGTGCGGATCACCACCAGCGAGCCGTTCGCGACGATGGAGGAGATCTGGCCGCGCAGGAGCGCCAGGGGGTCGCCCTCGGGCGGCAGCTCGTAGAACGCGCCGCCCTCGGGCCGCGAGACGCGGCGGGCGCCGAGCCGGGCGAGGTCGCGCGAGAGGGTGGCCTGGGTGGCGCGCTCGCCGGCCTCCTCCAGCGCCGCGAGCAGCTCCTCCTGCGTCCCGATCCGGCGGGCGCGGATGAGTCGGGCGACGGCCTCGCGGCGGCGTTGGGCGGCGGCCATGAGGGTCACCCGGGCGTGATGAGCGAGCCGACGCCGCGGTCCGTGAACAGCTCGGCGATGACGGTGTGTGGCTGCCGGCCGTCGAGCACGTGGACGCGCTCGACCCCGCCGGCGAGGGCGGTGAGGATCGACTGCGCCTTCCACTTCATGCCGCCGGTGATCGCCCCCGCCTCGACCCGCCGGGAGAGGTCCGCGGCGGTGAGCTGCCGGACGAGCTCCCCGTCGGGCGAGTCGAGGATGCCCGCCACGTCCGTGAGGTGGAGGAGCTTCGGCGCGCCCAGGGACACGGCCAGCGCGGCGGCGACCTGGTCGGCGTTGATGGAGAGCGAGGTGCCGTCGTCGGCGAGGCCGATGGGCGAGATGACGGGGACGTATCCGCCGTCGAGCAGCATCCGGAGGAAGTCGCGGTTCACCTCGACGATCTCGCCGACGTGGCCGAGGTCGCGCCCGGTCTCGAAGTCCGCCTTGCGCGCCCGGAGCAGCCGGCCGTCCTTCCCCGAGAGCCCGACCGCGCCCGCGTTCCGCCCATTGAGCAGGGCGACGAGCTCCTGGTTCACCTTGCCGGTGAGCACCATCTCGACGCCCGGCAGGCTCTGCGCGTCGGTGACGCGCATGCCGTCGACGAACTCGCTCCGCTCGCCGAGCTTCTCGAGCGTGTGGGTGATCTCGGGCGCGCCGCCGTGCACCACGACGGGCTTCAGGCCGACCCGCTTCAGGAGCGTGACGTCCTCGGCGAACGCCTCCTTGAGGCCCTCCTTCACCATCGCCG
>JAEZXM010000283.1 GCA_023419875.1 Pseudomonadota bacterium
AAGGCGCTCGCGGAGGACGCGCGGCGGCGCCTGGCGGCGAGCGAGGCGGCCGGCGCGGCGCCGGGAGAGCCGGCGGGCGAGGAGAAGCGCGGCGGCGGGATCTTCGGCTGGCTGAAGCGGAGCTAGCTTGCGGTTCGGCACGCCGGAGTGGTGGATGGCGGTCGTGTCGGCGCTGGACGCGCACCCGGACCTGCCGGCGGCGATCGCCGGGCTGGGCCGCGACGGGGCGGTCGTCATCGAGGCCGATCCACCCGCCTGGCCGCGCACGGTGGCCGTCTGGGCCGAGCAGCGCGAAGGACGCATCGGGCGGTGGCGCCTCCTCGAGGACGAGGACGAGGTGCTGGAGCTGGCGCCCGATTACGTGATCCGCGCGCCATACCGGATCGTGCGCGAGCTCCTCCGGGGCGGCGATCCGGTCCGGGCGGCCATCTCGGGCCAGGTGCGGGTCGAGGGCGATCTGGAAGCGCTCGTCCGCCGGGCGCACTACCGTACCCTGGTCGAGGACGTGCTGGCCGTCGTGCCGACCGAGCTTCCATGAACGGAAAGGGTTTCCGCTCCGCCTTGCTCGAGGCCGGGACGCGTCTCGTCTCCCGCGCCGCCGACCGCGTCCTGCAGGATCCCCGCGGGCGGGAGGTGATCGCCCGGGCGGCGGGGCTCGCACAGGAGGGGCGCCGCCGGCTCTCCGAGCTCCAGGAGAGGGCGCTCGCGAGCGCCGGAATCCCGGGCCGCCAGGACTACGAGGACCTCGCGCGCCGGCTTGCGCGGATCAAGCGGAAGGCGCGGGATCTCGGACGTAGGCTCGAGCCTGGGGCGGACGGCGACGACCGAACGCGTTGATCTCGTTGACACAACTACCCCTGGGCGGCATACTCCGCCGCCTCGCCGACGGGGCCCGGAAGCGCCCGGCGGCGTTCGCAAAGCAGCGCGGGCGCATGGCACAGCGGTAGCGCGTCCCCCTCACACGGGGAAGGTCGCTGGTTCGAAACCAGCTGCGCCCACAACGAAGGGCCGGAACTCCGAGCGCGAGTTCCGGCTCTTTCCATTTCGGGGGTAGGAGGTTCGCCGGCCCGTTTCGGGGATGGCGAGGCGGGTCCAGGGCTCTACATCACACCCTGCCCGATCCATGGGAAGCGAGAACATGCGCGAGAGCAGGACCCCGCTGCACCCGGGCGGCCCGGCAGGAGACGACCTCTTCCGCCTGATGGTGGAGTGCGTCACCGACTACGCGATCTTCGCCCTCGACCCGGACGGTGTGGTGACCACCTGGAACCTGGGCGCCCACAGGCTCAAGGGCTGGGAGGCGTCGGAGATCCTCGGCCGGCACTTCTCGGCCTTCTATCCGACGGAGGACGTCGCCTCGGGCAAGCCCGCCTGGGAGCTCGAGGTGGCGACACGGCTCGGACGGTTCGAGGACGAGGGCTGGCGCGTCCGCAAGGACGGGTCTCGCTTCTGGGCGAACGTCGTCATCACCGCGCTCCGCGACGAGGACGGCGTGCTGCGGGGGTTCGGCAAGCTGACCCGCGATCTCACCGCCCGCCGGGAGCGCGAGGAGGCGGAGCGGCGGGCCGCCGCGGACAGGGCCGTCGCAGTCGAGCAGGCGCGGGCCGCCGAGGCCCTGCGCCGCATCGAGGAGGCGCAGCGCCGCACCATCGCCGACCTCGCGCGGGCGGAACGGGAGGCGCGGGAGATGGGCCGCCTCCAGGAGCGGCTCATGGCGATCGTGGGGCACGATCTTCGGACCCCGCTCTCGGTGATTCACCTCGGGATCACGACCGCGCTCCAGCGCGGCGGGCTCGCGCCCGAGCAGGAACGGACGCTCTCCCGCATCGCGCGGAGCTGCAATCGGATGCGCGGTATCATCGACGATCTGCTCGACTACAGCCGTCTCCGGCAGGGGCAGGGGATCCCCGTGGAGAAGTCGCGCGTCGATCTTGCGGACATCTGCCGGAGGGCGGTGGCCGAGCAGGGGTCGATCGCCCGTGGTCGCGACATCGCGGTCTCGGTGAGCGGCGACACGACCCTGCTGGCCGATGCGGGCCGCCTCGTGCAGGTCTTCTCGAACCTGGTGGGCAACGCGGTCCAGCACGGGGAGGGCCCGATCGCGGTGATGATCTCCTCGACTGCGGACGAGATCCAGGTCGCCGTGCACAACCGGGGTCGGCCCATTCCGCCGGCGGTGCTCCCGGACATCTTCGAGCCGTTTCGCCGCGGCGGCGCGACGACTGCTCGGGACGAGAAGGGGAGCGTCGGGCTGGGGCTCTTCATCGTCCGCGAGGTGGTGCGCGCGCACGGCGGCGACGTGGAGGTCCGCTCCGACGCGGCAGACGGCACGACGTTCACGGTCCGGTTGCCGCGAGGGTTGCCGCAGCAGATGGCGGAGCTCTCGGCTACGATGCCGGGGTGAAGCCTCGGACGGCGGTGCTCTTCGATCTCGACGGGACGCTCGTGGACACGGTCCCCTTCATCCTCGCCTGCGTGCGCCACGCCTTCGAGGGCTACGGCGGCGGCCCCACGGATGCCGAGTGGACGGCAGGCATCGGGACGCCGCTCATGGTCCAGCTCGAGCAGTTCGCCCGTTCCCCGGAGGACGTGCCCGCGCTCCACGAGCGGTATCGCGCCTTCTGGAACGAGCAGCACGACGCCCGGACGCGCACGTTTCCCGGCGCGCACGAGACGGTCGCCGCGCTCCGGGCGCGCGGCCATACGATCGCGATCGTGACCGCCAAGACCGAGCACGGCGCGCTGCGCACCCTGCGGCACACGGGGCTGCTCCCGTACATGGGCGCCGTGATCGGGGCCGACTCGTGCGCCCGCTGCAAGCCGCACCCGGAGCCGGTGCTGCTGGCCCTCGAGCGGCTGGGCGCCTCGCCCGAGAGCGCGGTGCTCATCGGGGACGCGAGGCACGACATCGAGGCTGCGAGGGCGGCAGGCGTCGCGGCGATCGGGGCGGGATGGGGCGTCTCCCCCGCGGAGGATCTCCTGGCCGCCGGGGCGGGGCGGGTCCTCGCGGACGTACGGGAACTCGCGGGTGTTCTCGCCAGCATGGAGCCGACCGCCGCCTGAACCCATGAAGGGCTCGTCCGCGGGCGTACACCCGAGGACTACGCTCGCGTCCGGAGGCGTTCGTGCCGCAAGCCTTGGTCGTAGACGACGATCCCGTTCACCGGGAGATGGTGGCGGAGATCCTGGCGGGACACGGATACGACGTCGAGCAGGCCGGCTCGGGGGAAGCATGTCTCGCCGCGGTTCGGGCCTCCGCGCCCGACGTGCTGGTCCTCGATCTCCTCCTGCCCGGCATGGACGGCGGCGCGGTGCTCGAGGAGCTGCGGAGTGCCGCAGCGCTCGCGCGGACCCGCGTGGTGGTGATGACCGCCGTCCGGACCGGGCACATCCGGCGACTGCTCCGGCCGGACGCGGTGCTGTTCAAGCCGTTCGGCGTGGACGAGCTGCTGCACGCGATCGGCGCGCCGCAGGATCGCTCGCGCCGGTGAGCGTCCTGGTCTCGGGCCCGGTTCATGCCCGGGGCAGGACGCACGATTGCCCCCGACGCGACGTCGGCGAGGGTCGTGGATGACTCCGGGTAAAGCAAACCGGGGTTGCCTCCGACCTTCGACGGCGTTCCGCGCACTCGATTGCGGGCGCCGGTGTCGGGTTTCCCCAGCGAAAGTCGGTGTCCCGCATGTGCGGGGCCATCGGCCGATCGCGCACCCCGTACATGGTACGAGTCTTTCAGGTCTCCACCCTTCGTGATCGAGTCGGGGCCCGAGGTTGTGGGACACTCGTCCACTTCGAGGGACGCTGTGTCAGGGACCGAGGAGCTGGTCCTGGTCCGCGCCGGGGCCTGGCGCCTCCTCGTGCCGCTCCGTCACGTCCGCCGCATCCACCAGGCCGCCCTGCCCGCCGCGCGCCCGTCGACCGAGCCGATCGCTCCGGTCGTGGCGCTCGAGGGAGAGCTCCTGCCCGTCGCCTTCGCCGCCGCCCTCGCCGGAGCGACCGGCGTCGAGCTCGCGCCGCAGCACCAGCTCGTGGAGCTGGCGTCGGACGGACGCCGTGGCCTGCTCTGGGTGGAGGCCGCCGAGGACGTGGTGCCCTTCGAGCCGGCCGGCTGGACCCGACCACCCGAGGCGCTGGTCTCGGGCTGGTCCGGGGCCGAGCGTCCCTTGCCAATCCTCGACGTCCCCCGATTGCTGGAGCTCCTCGCGGAGCGCTGAAAGGACTTTGGCCATGAAGCGCATCCTCCTCGTGGACGACAGCCGTGTCACCCGCGAGCTCATCAAGGTCTATCTGATCGCCAAGGACGTCGAGCTGCTCGAGGCCCGGGACGGCGCGGAGGCGCTCAAGATGATCCAGGCGAGCCCGCCGGACCTCGTGCTCGCCGACCTGCGCATGCCGCGGCTCGACGGCTTCGGGCTGTGCGAGGCCTTGAACGCCGACCCGAAGCTCAGCAAGGTGCCGGTGCTGATCCTCACCTCTCATCGCGACGCCGGGGCGGAGGTTCGCCTCCGCGCCGCCGGCGCGCGCGCCGTCCTGCAGAAACCCATCCAGCCGCAGCCGCTGCAGGACGCCATCCATCGCCACCTCCTCGCCCAGGCGGCCGCCTCATGAACTCGAATTCCGCGGCCGCCCAGGCGCGGGCGCTCCGGTCGAAGATCATTCTCCGCGTCGCCTTCGCCTCGATCCCGAGCGCGCTGGTCGGCGCCTACGTCTTCGCCAAGTTCACCCGCCTCGTCGGCCACGAGGTGGTGCGCGCGACTCTCTGGGCGGCGCCGATCTACTTCGCCACGATCGTCCTCCAGTGGTTCGTGGTCGGCGCGCTCGCGCGCCGGGCGCTGGAGCCGTCGCCCGCCGAGGAGCCCGAACGCCGCCTGCACGCGCTCCTGAAGCTTCCGCGCAAGGTCGAGGTCCTGTCCAACGTGCCGGCATGGCTCCTGGGCGGGATCGCCTTCGGCCTCGTGTTGCACTTCTCGTTCAACCGGGCCTGGGACCACGTCGGGTACGCCGCGGGCACCGCGGCGCTCGCGGCCACCTTCCCGGGGATCGTGCTCTCCATCTCGCTGGAGAACCTGCTCCGCCCGCTCGCGCTCGAGGAGTTCATCCGGAACCCGAGCCTCGCCGCCGGCCGGGGCGGCCTCTTCTGGACGCGGCAGCGGCTCTACCTTCCGTACGCCTTCGTCGCGGCCCTCGGCTCGATGGTGGTCTTCAGCGGCATGATGGTCTGGGGCGAGTTCTCGGCGCTCGTGGACGGCGTCGCCGGCGGCCTCGAGCCGTACGGCCTCGCCGGCGTGTCGAGCGTCGTGCAGAGGGTCCTCCGCGACCTCGCCTCGCAGGCGATCGTCCCGGTCTTCCTGGTGGCGCTCGTCTTCATGGCGGCCTTCGCGGCGACCGGTCTGGCCATGGCGCGGCGCATGTCGCGCGCAGCCGCGGAGGTGCAGGGCGCGCTCGCGGGCATGGTGACGGGCGCCCCCGCGATCCCACGCTGGGTCTCGACCGACGAGATCGGGGACCTCTCCAACGCCACCGCCGGCATCGCCCTGCAGATGAACGACGTGTTCGAGCAGCTCCGGGGCATGGCCTCGGGCGATCTCGGCCGCGACCTGCAGGGGGAAAGCGCGCTGCTCCAGGCCTTCCAGGAGTCGCGGAAGGGGATGCGCGAGCTCTCGCGCCGCATGATCGCGCTCTCGCTCGGGGAGCGGGTGGACGCCGATCGGATCCCCGGCGACCTCGGCGCGGCCTTCTCGCGGCTTCAGGACTCGCTCCAGGGCATCGGCGAACAGGCCCGGACGATCGCCGAGGGCGATCTCCGCCGCGACCTCGACGTGCCCGGCACCCTGGGCGCGTCGATCCGGAGGATGACCGACAACCTGCGCACGGTGGTGGGGCGCACCCAGACCGTCTCCTCCGCCGTCGGCGACATCGTGGTGAGCCTGCAGTCTGCGTCGGCGCAGCTCTCGGCGGCAACCAGCGAGCAGGTAGCGGCGGTCACCGAGACCGCCAACACCATGACCGAGATGGCGCAGACCTCGGCCGTGTCGGCCGATCGCGCCGGCGAGCTCATCCGGCAGGGCGATTCGGCGGCGGCGGTGGTCGAGGAGGGCGGCTCCGCGGCGGAGGCGGCGGTGAACGCCATGTCCGCGATCTCCGGATCCCTGACCAAGGTCTCGCAGGCTTCCGGTGCGCTGGCGGAGCGGGTCCAGCGGATCGACAGCATCACCGAGACGGTCTCGTTCCTCGCCGACCAGTCCGCGACGCTCGCCATCAACGCGGCGATCGAGGCGGCCCGGGCCGGGGAGTCGGGCAAGGGGTTCTCGGTGGTCGCCCGGGAGATCCGGAGCCTGGCCGCCGATTCCCGAAAGGCCGCCGCCGAGATCCGGGAGATCCTCGGCGAGATCCGCGATCGCACGAGCCAGGTGGACGGCTCCGTCACCGCAGGAACACGCACCGTCGAGCAGGGCGCGCAGCTCGTGCAGAAGCTGGGCGAGGTGGTGGCGCAGCTCGGGATCACCGTTCACGACTCGGTGGGGCTCATGCGGCAGGTGGAGGGCTCCGCCCGCCAGCACCAGGCGGGCGTCGCCCAGGTCTCGCAGGCGCTCACGAATCTGCAAAGAGCTTCGGAGTCGATCCGCGACGGCGCCCGGCTGCTGGGGGACCTCTCCGCCCAGGCGCGGGACCTGTCCGAGAGCCTCCAGGGCGCGGCCGGCGCGTACGTGCTCTCGAGCGGCGAAGAGGCGGCCTCCGCATGAACCCCTCGACTCCGCTCCTCGCCGCCACCCGGGCTGCCCTCGAGTCGACCTACGGCCTCGCGCTCGAAGGGCTCGGCGACGAGCAGATCGAGAACGCGGTGTACGCGGCTGCCTCCGCCGGCATGGCCGACGCGCGCGATCCGGCCTACCTGTCCCGGGTGGTGGACCGGTTGCCGATCGACGAGAGCTGGCTGTTCCGCGACGACGCGCTCTGGGAGTGGCTGCGCGACAAGGCCGGTCCGGAGCTGCTCGAGGGGGCCGCGATCGCCGGTCGGCCGGTGCGCATCCTCTCCCTGGGTTGCTCCTCCGGGCAGGAGCCGTTCACCGCCGCCATGCTGTTCCAGGACCTGCTGGAGCGGATCGGTCTGCCCCCGTCGGCGACGAGCGCCTACGTGCAGGTGGTCGGCATGGACTCGTCGCCGTTCCGGATCGAAGCCGCCCGCTCCGGCCTCGTGCCCTCGTGGTCGGTCCAGCGGTGCCGCGACGGCTGGCTGCGGGGCAGGGTGGTGCCGGAGCCGGCCACGCTGGCTCGCTACCGGATCGCCTCGTCGGTCCAGGCCGCTTGCCGGTTCGAGCAGGGCAACCTCGTGGACGTCGCGCTGCGCGGGAACGGCGCCCTCGGCGGCTACGATCTCGTGCTGTGCCGCAACGTGCTCATCTACTTCCGGCCGGCCGAGGCCGCTCGGCTGGCCTCTCAGCTCGCCCGCGGGCTCGACCCGGGCGCCTATCTCGCGTTCTCGGCGACGGAGGCGCACCTCATCGACACCGAGGTGCTCGAGCTGGCAGGGCAGCTCGGCATCGGGCGCGCGAGCTCCCGGAGCTCGACGCGTGCGCCCCGCCCGCGCCGCGCCCCGCGGCCGAGCCAGGGACCCCCGAAGCCGCCTCCTGGGCGCGCCCCCCCGCTCCGCGCCGTTCCTTCCGAGCGGCCCGCCCGCGACGACGCGGTGGCGGCGCACCTCGAGAAGGCGCTCCGCCACGCACAGGCGGGCGACGCGGCCGAGGCGCTCCGCGAGGTCCGGGCGGCCCTGCTCCACGATCCGCGCCACCTCTACTCGCGACTCCTCCTCGGGCAGCAGCTCATCCCCATGGACGAGCGGCGTGGAAGGGAGGTGCTGCAGGAGCTCGTGGACACCGCGGCGCGGATGCCCGCCGATCAGGCGGTGCCCTGCGCCGAAGGCCTCTCCGTGGGCCAGCTCGCCGCGGCGGCGCGCATCCTCCTCTCTCGTCGGGAGCAAGCGTGAGTGGGCTCCCCGTTCCGGAGATGATCGCCCGGGATCCGGAGCTCCTCGAGCGCCGGGCCCGCGAGCTTGCGTCCGGTTCGGAGACCCTGGATCCGGCGCGCAGGCTGGACCGTCACGTCGCCTTCCAGCTCTTCGGGCTCGCGTGCGCGGTGGAGGCGGGCGTGGTGGAGCGCGCCGTGGCGCGGCTCTCCCGGCCCCTGTCGGTCCCGCTCCAGGACGGCGGCGAGCGCCTCGTGGCATTCGTGGAGGAGCGCCCGGTGCCCGTGGTCGACCTCGTGGGATTCGCGGCCGGTGGACCCAGGGATTCGGCCGCGCTCGAGTCCAAGCCGGCGCTGCTCGTCAGCACCCCGGGCGGTCCCGTCGCCGTCGCGGTGGAAGGACCGCTGGAGCTGCTCGAGGACCACCTCGCGTTCGCCGCGGAGGGGCTGGACGGCGGCGCCATCCGGGCCGCGGGCCGCCTCTCCGGCGGGACCCTCGCGCTCGACCCCGCCTGGCTCCAGGAGTGGGCGGAGAAAGCGGCCCGCCCGTGAGCATGGATGCCGCCACGAGGGCCCGGCTCGTCGGCCTCTTCGTGGACGAGGCGCTGGAAGCCTCGGACCTCCTTCGCAAGAACACCGAGGGCATCCGCGCCGGTGACACCGGCGAGCCGCTGAGCGAGTTCGGGCGGGTCGCGCACGGACTCAAGGGTGCGGCCGCCGCGCTGGGCCTCACCGGGCTCGCCCACGCCCTCCACGATCTCGAGAGCGTCGCCCTGGGGGTCCGCCAGGACGAGAAGGGCGCGGCGGCCACCCGCCTCGACCGGATCGGCGAGGCGATCGACCTGCTCGCGAACGGCGTCGCCCGGATGAGCGCGGCCTCGCTCGACGCCTTCCCGTCCGACGTCCTGGAGAAGCTCTGCGCCGCCCTCGCCGCGGCGGGCCCCGGGGTCGATCCCGACGCGAGAGCCCCGGCCCCCGTTCCCGCCCCGGACCGACCGGAGGGGCCGCGCGAGGAGCAAGCGGCACGCGGGTCCGGCGAGGTGATGGACCGCCTCAGCGTCCCGGCCGCCGACGTGGACGAGGCCCTCCGGCTGGCGGCCTCCGTGGCCCGCTCCGCCGCCCAGCTCCACGAGTGGCTCGCGCCCACCGAGGGGTTCGTGGCCTCGTCGGCCCAGGTCCTCGCGGCCTCGGCCGCGGGGCTGGAGTCGATCATCGCCTCGCTCCGGCTCATCCCCGCGGACCTGGCCCTGGCGGGCCTCGACCAGGAGGTCGCCGAACTCGCCGCACGGCTGGGAAAGGAGGTCGTGCTGTCGATCTCCGGCCGCGACGTGCGCGCCGACCGGCGGACCCTCCAGACGGCCCGGGGCCTCATCCGGCACCTGATGCGGAACGCTCTCGACCACGGGATCGAGGCGCCCGCGATGCGCGCCTCGTCCGGCAAGCTGCGCTCCGGCCGGCTCTCGATCTCGGTCGAGGCGGTCGAGTCCCTGCTGCGCGTGGAGGTGGCGGACGACGGGGCGGGGTTCGACGTGGTCGCGATCCGCGCCGAGCTTGCGCGGAGAGGCGGGGCCGAGCAGATCCAGTCGCTCTCCGACGAGC
>JAEZXM010000339.1 GCA_023419875.1 Pseudomonadota bacterium
GATCGGGCCCTCATCGAGCTGCTCCTCTCGGGAGCGCTCTCGGAGCCGGAAACGAGCGGTGCGGGCCGGGAGCGGGCGCTTTCCCTGGCCGCGTCCGCCACCGCGACGCTGGACGAGCTCGCGACCGCCGACCTGGCGCACGCGGAGGTCGCCCGGGCCCGGGCCGTCGCCGCCTCGCTCTCGGGGGGAGGGGCGGAGCTCCGGCGCCTCGCCACCGCAGCCCGGGCCGCCCTGCCGGAGGACGTGTTCGTGACGCTGGCCGTTCACGCGGCTGGCGTCCGCTCCACCGATCGGGCGGTGCGCGAGCAGACCATGCGGGAGCTCGAGTACCTGCTCGCGCGAAGGCCCGAGCTCGCGCGGGCCCGCTACCTGCTCGCAAAGGGGCTTGCGCTCGCGGGCCGGCGCAACGAGGCGCTGGACGCCGTCGAGGACCTCCTCCGCCGCAACCCGCGTCACGGCGGGGCGCTCCGGCTCCGGGACTCGATCACCCGTCCCCCGCCCTCGGCCCCGATCGCGCCGCCGGGCGCTTCGTCTGCTGCGCCGCCCCCCGACACAGCGCCGCCTGCGGCCCCGCCGGTGCGCCCCGTGAAGCAGGCTTCCGTCCCGCGGAACCCGGATTCCGCAGCTGGCGAATCTGGCTCCACGGTCCCGCCGGCGTTTCCCTCGGCCGCGGGTGCCGCTCCCGGGGCCGGCGCCGGCGCACCCGCTCCGACGGAGACGGAATCGGCGCCGCCGCCGCGTCTGCGGCCCGCGGCCGTGCCCGAGCCGGAGGTGGTGGAGGGTGGCGGGTAGCGCTGGCCCGTTCCTTGCGTGGTGCGGGCCGCGCGATGGATCTCCTCTTCTGGATCGCGACTTCCGCGGTGGCCTGGAGTTACCTGGGGTACCCGCTCGTGCTGCTCGTATGGTCCGGCCTCGCGGACGCGCTCGGCGCGCTGCGATTCGTGGGCGGAGGCCCCGACCGGCGCGCGAGCCCCGGGGGCCAGCTCTGGCCGCGCATCACGATCGTCTTCTCCGCCTTCGACGAGGAGGAGTGGATCGACCGCAAGATCCGGAACTGCCTGGCGCTCGACTATCCCGCCGACCGCCTCGAGATCCTCGTCGGCTGCGACGGCTGCACGGACCGCACCGCACAGCTCGCGCGCGAAGCCGGCGGCCCGCGGGTGACCGTGCACGAGCTCTTCCCGCGCGCCGGGAAGGCGGCGGTGCTCTCGCGCCTCGTCCCGCGTGCAACGGGAGACCTCGTCGTCCTCACCGACGCGAACGTGATGCTGGACCGCGGCGCGCTCAGGGCGCTGGCGCGACGGTTCCGCGACGGGGCGGTGGGGGCGGTGGTCGGGCGGCTGCGGCTCTACAACCCGACGAGGCAGGACTTCGAGGAGACCCTGTACTGGCGCTACGAGACCACCCTCAAGTACCTCGAGGGCCAGCGCGGCTGCGTGGTGGGGGCGAACGGAGGGATCTACGCCATCCGCCGGCTCCTCTTCGGCCCGCTCGACCCGGACACCGTCACCGACGACTTCGTCATCCCGATGCGCATCGCCCTGAGGGGCTGGCGGGTGCCGTACGAGCCGAACGCGGTCGGGTTCGAGGAGACGACGGAGGACCGGGACCGCGAGTTCGGCCGCCGGGCCCGGATCGGTGCCGGCAACTGGCAGGCGCTGACGCGGGTCCAGGGCCTGCTCGATCCGCGCGCCGGGTTCCCGTTCTTCGGTTTCGTCTCGCACAAGCTCCTGCGCTGGGCGACCCCATTCTTGCTCGCGGTCACGCTCCCGGTGAGCGCCGTGCTCTCGGCCGCGCCGGGCGCATGGCTGTACCGGGCAGCGCTCGCGGTGCAGCTCGCCTTCTACGCGCTGGCGCTGCTCGGCGGCAGGGCCGGGATCGCCCGCGGCGGGCTGGCCCGGGCGGCCTCGCTCGCGCACTACTTCGTGCGCATGAACGCGGCGCTCGCGGTGGGGCTGTGGCGCCACCTGCGCGGCGCACAGGGGGCGGCCTGGGACCGGACGGCGCGGGCACGCGCGGCGTGAGAACACCGACAGAAACTGGACGGGCGCGGCGCCGCGACTAGCATCTGCCGCCGACGTCCTCGTCGCACGCGCGGCTCGCGCGTCCCGGACTCCCCCTGAACCCGCCCGCCTGGGAGCAGGCCGGCACCTTCCGGTGCCGGCCTGTGACTTCTCACGGGGTGGGCCGCCCCGCCGTCCTGAGCCTGTCGACGGGCGTCAGTCCCCCTTCCCGCCGAGCGCCCGTTTGACCGCCACGGTATCGCCTGGTAGCGTGCCGGCCCTGAACGCATGTCACGGCGCTATCAGCTCAAGTCCGCGTCGCCGCCCGCGCGGGCGCGGAACTACGAGGGGCTGCTCAACGACCAGCAGATCGCGGTGGTGGAGGCGGGCGACGGCCCGATCCTCGTCATCGCCGGGGCCGGCTCGGGCAAGACCCGGACGCTCACCTACCGCGTCGCGCGCCTCGTCGCCGACGGCGTGCCGCCGGAGGCGATCCTCCTCCTCACCTTCACCAACAAGGCAGCGAGGGAGATGCTGAAGCGCGTCGAGGAGGTCTGCCGGGTGGACTCCCGGCGCATCGCCGGCGGGACCTTCCACCACGTCGCCCACGGCATCCTGCGGGAGCACGCCGGCGAGCTGGGGTTCGGCCGGGGCTACTCCATCCTCGATCGCGAGGACACCCGGGACGTCATGACGGCGGCGATCGCCGACTGCGGGCTCGCGGTCGGAGCGCGGCGGTTCCCGAAGGCGGACGTGCTCGTGGACCTCGTCTCGATGGCGGTCAACACGCAGACGCCGCTCGCCGACGTCGTCGCCGATCGGCGCCCCCAGTTCGTGCCGCTCGCCGACGAGATCCTCCGGGTGGCGCGCCGGTACGCGGAGCGGAAGCACGAGCTCGACGCGATGGACTTCGACGACCTGCTCCTCCACTGGAAGATCCTGCTCGCGGAGCGGGAGCCGGTGCGGCGGGCGCTCGCCGAGCGGTTCCAGCACGTGCTCGTGGACGAGTACCAGGACACGAACCGCCTCCAGGGCGACGTGATCGACCTGCTCGCGCTCGACCACCGGAACCTGTGCGTCGTCGGCGACGACGCCCAGAGCATCTACGCCTTCCGCGGCGCGCACTTCGAGAACATCCTCGAGTTCGAGAAGCGATACCCGGACGCCCGGCGGTTCGACCTGACCGTGAACTACCGGTCGACGCCGCAGATCCTCTCGCTCGCCAACGCCTCGATCGCCGCCAACGTGCGGCAGTTCGAGAAGGAGCTCTCGGCCGTCCGGCGCGACGGCACCTTGCCGGCGCTCGTCCCGTGCCGCGACGTGAACCAGCAGGCCGCCTTCGTCGCCCAGCGCGTGCTGGAGCTCCGGGACGAGGGCATCCCGCTGCCCGAGATCGCGGTGCTGTACCGGGCCCATCACCACTCGATGGAGATCCAGTTCGAGCTCGCCCGGCGCGGCATCCCCTTCGTGGTCCGGAGCGGGGTGCGGTTCTTCGAGGCCGCCCACGTGAAGGACGTGCTCGCCCACCTCCGGTTTGCGCGGAACCCCGGCGACGAGCTGGCGCTGAAGCGCTGCCTCAAGATCACGCCCGGCGTGGGCACCGCCACCGCCGACGCGGTCTGGACCGCGTTCCTCGCCCGGCGGCGAGGCGGGCGGGGAGCGGTCGAGGAGCTGCTCGCGCCCGACGTCGCCTGCCAGGTGCCGGGGAAGGGGCGCACGGGGTACGCGCGGCTCGCGCAGCTCCTCCGCGCGCTCGCACGGCCTCCGGTGCGCGACCTGCCGGGCGAGGCGATCGAGAAGATCCTCGACGAGGGGTACGAGGAGTACCTCCGGGCCGAGTTCCTCAACGCCGACGCCCGCATCGAGGACGTGCAGCAGCTCGCCCAGTACGCCCGGAGCTACGAGGACACCGAGGCCTTCCTGGCAGAGATCGCGCTGCTCACCGAGCTCACCGCCGAGACGGTGGCCGAGGGCGGAGCGCCGGACGAGAAGATGATCCTCTCCTCCGTCCACCAGGCGAAGGGGCTCGAGTGGCGGGCGGTGTTCCTGGTCTGGCTCGCCGACGGCCGCTTCCCCTCGTCGCAGGCGCTCAAGGACACCGCCGGCGAGGAGGAGGAGCGGCGGCTCTTCTACGTCGCGTGCACGCGGGCGAAGGACGAGCTGTACCTCGTGCACCCGGTCGTGGCCGCGCCGCGCGATCGCGAGCGGATCGTGCTCAAGGCCTCCCGCTTCCTCGAGGAGCTCCCCGCGGAGCCGGAGCTGTACGAGCGCTGGCAGCTCGACGAGCCCGCGACGAACCTCATCGCGCTTCCCGTCGGCAATTCGCCGGCGCCGGCGCTCCGCGATCCGCGGATCGTGCCCGCGCTCTTCGGTGCCTCGGACCCGGGGCCCGGCGACGACGACGACTGATCGGGCGCCCTGAACGCGGCGAGGCCTTTTCGGACCCGCCGGGGATCCGTGCTACCGTTTCCGCCGTATGGCCCCGAACCGCGAGAAGCCCATCGTCGGCATCGACCTCGGCACCACCAACGCGTGCGTCGCTCACGTCCGGAGCCGCATCCCGCGGGTGGTGCCGACCGACCGTGGAAGCCTCATCCTGCCGACGGTGGTCGCGCTGGGCGAGAAGGGCGACGTGCTGGTGGGCGCGGTCGCGAAGGACCAGCTCATCGTCAACCCGAAGAACACGATCTACGGCGCCAAGCGGCTCATCGGCCGCAAGTGGAGCTCCAAGGTCGTCCAGGAGCTCCGGAACTACTACTCGTACGAGATCGTCGAGGGGCCGAACGGCGAGGCCGCGGTGCTGCTCGGCGGCGAGGTCCGCACGCTCCCGCAGATCAGCGGGATGGTCCTGGCGCACGTGAAGAAGATCGCCGAGGCGTTCCTCGAGAAGGGGATCGACGAGGCGGTGATCTCGGTCCCCGCCTACTACTCCGACGCCCAGCGCCAGGCGGTGCGCGAGGCCGGGAAGCTGGCCGGCTTCGACGTGAAGCGGATCGTGAACGAGCCGACCGCGGCGGCGCTCGCCTACGGGTTCTCGCGCGGCCTCGACCAGAAGGTGCTGGTCTACGACCTCGGCGGCGGGACCTTCGACGTCTCGGTGCTCCAGCTCTCCGGCAACGTCTTCGAAGTGCTGGCCACCGGCGGCGACACCTTCCTCGGCGGCGTGGACTTCGACAACCGGATCATCGACTACGTCCTCGAGGACTTCTGGCGGCAGCACAAGATCGACCTCGCCCAGTCGCCCATCGCCATGCAGCGGGTGAAGAAGGGGGCGGAGTCTGCCAAGATCGACCTGTCGCTGATCCCGAACGTCGTCATCGACCTCCCGTTCATCGAGGAGAAGAAGGGCAAGCCGCTCGACGTACGCATGCCGCTCTCCCGCACCCAGCTCAACGAGCTCACCCAGGACCTCGTCGAGCGCACCTTCCAGATCTGCGACGAGGTGCTGCAGGCGAAGGACATCCGGCCCGGGGACATCGACGAGATCATCCTGGTCGGCGGCCAGAGCCGCATGCCGCTCGTGCAACAGAAGATCCAGGAGCACTTCGGCAAGCTGCCGCGCAAGGGCGTCCACCCCGACGAGTGCGTGGCGCTCGGCGCCGCGCTGCTCGGCGACTCGCTCGACCAGATCGACTCGGTCACGCTGGTCGACGTGCTCTCGATGCCCATCGGCATCGCCACCCCGCAGAACCGCTTCCGCAAGATCCTCGACAAGAACACCACCATCCCCTCGACGCGCTCCTTCCGCCTGCCCCCGCCGCGCGAGCCCGGTCAGCCGATCGAGATCGACATCTACCAGGGCGAGTCCGACCTGATCGTGGACGACGAGTTCCTGGGGTCGATTCGCCTCCCCGCGGTCGCCACCGGCAGGCGCATCGACTTCCGGCTCGATGAGGAGTGTCTGCTCAAGGTGAGCTTCGACGACCCGGAGAAGGGCATGACCGAGGTGGAGCTCGCGACGCGCGACACGCCCGAGAGCCTGAAGAA
>JAEZXM010000365.1 GCA_023419875.1 Pseudomonadota bacterium
GAGCACGAGGGCCTCGAGCGCCGGGTCGACGCGGGCGCCGGCGAGCGAGAGCGGCGGCGGCGGATCGTGCAGGTGACGGGAGGCGAGCCCGAGCGGCGTCTCGGCCTCGAACGGCAGCCGTCCCGACAGGATCTCGTGGAGGATGACGCCCACGGAGTAGAGGTCGCTGCGCGGATCGAGCGGCTCGCCGCGGATCTGCTCGGGGCTCATGTACGCGGGCGTACCGAACACCGTACCCTGCTGCGTCAGGCGGGACTCGACCTCGCCGTCGGAGACGGTGGCGATCCCGAAGTCGAGGACCTTCACCCGGTCGGCGCCGGCCCGGGGATCGACCATGACGTTGGCGGGCTTCAGGTCCCGGTGGATGATGCCGAGCCCGTGAGCCTCGCCGAGGGCGGCCAGGATCTGCGCGCCGATGCCGACCGCGCGCGCGGCGCCGAGCGGCCCGGCCGCCGCGAGGAGCTGCGCCAGCGTTGCGCCGGCCACGAGCTCCATGACCATGTAGAGCGTGCCGGTATCGGTCTCGCCCGAGTCGAGGAGCGCCACCGAGTTCGGGTGCGAGAGGCGCGCCGCGGCCTTCGCCTCGCGGTGGAACCGGGCCACCGCGCCCGCGTCCGCCGCGGCCCCGCGCCGGAGCACCTTCACCACCACCGTGCGATCGCGGGCCAGATCGGTCGCGCGGTACACGTCGCCCATCCCCCCTCGCCCGATCAGCTCGTGAAGGAAGTACTTCCCGGCGAGCGGCACGCCGACGAGCGCCTCGGCAGCATCGGCGGCGCCCGGCGCGTGGAGCCCCGCGCCGCAGAACGCGCAGAAGAGGGCGCCGGTGGGCGCCTCGCGCTGGCAGTCGGCGCAGACGGCCATGAGACCTCGATGGTAGCACGAGGCGGGGAATGGCCTCGCGCCGGCTCACCCCGAGGGTAGGAGGTCGAGCGTCCCGGGGATCGGCAGGATCGCCACGCCTGCGTTCCCGGCGATGAACAGCGTCCGCTCGTCAGGCGAAACGACCATCTGTACGTCGGCGCAGCCCGCGGCGGCGCTCCGGCACGTCGGATAGTCGGACACCGGGAATGAGCCCAGCCCCGGGAGCGGGCCAGATGCGGGGGGGCCGCTCGTGTCGTAGACGATGATCCGAGGGTGCGGGGCGCCCGCACCCTCCCAGTCCGCCGGGTAGGCGAGGACGTAGGCACGCGCGCCGTCCGGGGAGAGCACTCCGCCCACGGTGAGCCAGGTCCCGGGCGCCTCCACGTTGCCGATCAGGGCGAAGGCGCGGTCGTACACACGGGCTGCGTCGAGGAGCACGCGGCGGCCGTCGTCGCTCTGCGAGGCGCGTCGGAAGAACGGCACGTCGTACGGGGCACCCCGCAGGGCGCCTTCGCTCGCGTCCATGGAGATGACCGGCGGAACCGGATACAGGCCGTCGATCTGGCTCACGAGCAGCCGTTCGCCGTCCCGGGACAGCGAGAGCGCCGTCTCGTAGGGGAGCGCGTACTGGGGCGGGATCTGCGGGAAGACCCGGAACTCGTAGAGGAAGGGCCGGAGGGGGAACGTGCCGCCCCCGGGCTGGACGAGCCACGCACGCTCGTCGTTCGTCACCGGGATCCCGGCGCTCCGCGGCGAGGTGAACAGGCCGCCGGGGCAAAGGACGGACTGCGAGTCGGCCAGGGTGACCGGGTCCAAGAAGAGCACGCACTCCTGCGTCGTGGCGAGGAGGGTCGCTCCGTCCAGGGTCATGCCGAGGTCCTGCAGGTCGTCGATGCTCCGCTGCGATGCCGTCCACGCCGTTCCGACGAGCGCGTACCTGTGGAGGGTCTCCTGTCCGGCGTTGGCGACCAGCACGGCCCTGCGGAGCGGGTCGTAGGAAAGCCCGCGCTTCTCGCCGGGGATCGGCCAGAACGCGGCGGGGAGCGGTCCGGGGGTTCCCACGTCGAGGAACAAGGTCGTGTCCGAAAGGCCCATCGCGTTGACGAGATGAAGGAAGCCATCTCCCGCGAGGGGAGGGACGTGGAGCTCGAGCGCCCGTTGGTTGAGCAGGGTCGCCGTGACCGGTACGCGGCCATCCACGTCGAGGCCGCCCGCCAGGTCCTCGGCGGTGAACACGCCGCGGACCACGAAGCGGTTGGTCCTGCCGGTGGGCTGCCCGTAGGGTGCGATGCTGTACATCGCCCCGACCTTCCTCGAGAGTCGAACGACAAACGACGTGGGCGGGATCGTCGAGGGGTCCTGCGCGATGGTCACCGTCGCGATCCGCTCCGCCCCGGGGGGCAGCGAGTAGAGCTCCCATGAGTCGACGCGATAGACGAGCACCTCCCCGGCCAATCCGCTGGGCTCGTCCAGGACGAGCCAGCCCGAGTCGCTCGTCGCGGTCCAGGCGGTGGGCCTGGTGCTGCTTCCCACCACCTGGACGGGCACGCTGCCGAATCGCTCGCCCACCGGCGTGGAGGCCGTCACCGCGATCTCCCGATCGGGCGGGCGCACGAGGGCCGGACCGATCGTGAGCGCGATCGGGATCCGGACCTCGGGCACCATCGGCCCCGAGCTCAGGACCAGCCAGGCTGCGTATCCGCCGGGACCGAGGGTGTCCGTGCTCGCCAGGATGCGGAAGCCGAAGCTCTCTTCCGTGACGGTGAGCCAGCCCGAAACACCCGGGAACTCCACGCGCCACGCCACGCTCGAGGTGCCTGTGGCCGGGGTCACCCCCAGGTACGTGAGTGCGAAGGGCTGTCCGGGTACGGCCGTGAGGGTGATGCTCGACTCCGAGGTGAGGATCCCGTGTGCGCCGGCCGTATCCGGCACCACGCCGAACGTGACCGGGACGACCGCGGTCTCGCGACCAGCCGTGATGGTGAGTGAGGCATGGTGCACGCCTGCGGGCATCGGGAATGCCTCGACCGTGACTCCGTCGCTGGAGCTCTCCGAGACGCGGAGCCACGCCCCGCTTCGCACGCTCACGCCGAAGTCCATCGCGTCATCGGGCAACAGGACGTCCACGCGCTGGCTGGCGAACGCCCCCGCCGGCGCCGTGAGGTAGACGCTCCCGGGCGTCACCACCAGAGGCAGCGGTGGCGCTTCGTAGCGGACCTGCACCAATCTCACCTCATTGCCGGCGGCGATCCGTACGGCGCCTTCGTACGTTCCCCGGGGCAGGCGGGCGGCGTGAAGGCGGAAGCCGGTCGCGGTGGGATCCTCGACGCTGAGCCAGCTCGCCCCCGCGGTCACGGACGCCTGGTACTCCTCCGTGCCCGGTGGCAACGTGACGGTGACGGTCTCGTCCGCTCCCGTGTGCCCGCCGGTCATCGTCACCGGGTTCGGGGTCGCGAGCGGAACGAGCACCGTCACGGTGTACGGGATGCGCAGCGGCGGCCCGCTCACCTTGTCGCGGCACTCCTCGTCGAGGCAGGCGGTGACGACCAGCGTGCCCGTGTACGTCCCCGGCTCGAGCGTGCTGCGGGATCTCACCATGACGATGGCGTAGGTCTCGAGCGACGAGGTCTCCACCGGCTCCAGCCCGGTACCCTCGGCCTCGGCGCGGAGGAAGATCCTCCGGTTCTGCATGGTGGTCGCAACGAGGCTGACCCCGCGCGACAGCCCCGCGTCGACGATCAGATCGACCTCCTCGGGAGCGACGTGGATCGTGAGGTCCACGGGCTTGTCGCTCTCTCCGCACGCGCTGGCGCAGAGAAGGAGCACGGCCGCGAGGAGGGGGAGCTGGCGTTCGTTCCGCATGACGATCTCTCGGATCACACGCGCGCACTCCTCCACACCCGGGGCGAGCGCTCTTGATCGAGTGAACCGAGAGGCTGTCACGTGCGGGGCGTGCTATCAAGGCCTCCGGAATGGGGACCGAACGAGGCTATCTCCCGCCCCTCGTCGTCCTGGTGCGCGACGCCACCGGAAAGACGAGGCGGCACGCTTTTCTGCGGTCCCCAGTCCGAGTCGGTCGGGACCCGGACGGTGAGATCGTGCTCGATGCGCCCCACGTCTCCGCCCGACACGGCTCGCTGGAGTTCGACGCCGAGTCGGTCTGGTACGAGGACCTCGGCTCGCGCAACGGCTCGACGGTGGACGGCCGCCGTTCACCTCCGGGGGTGAGGACGAGGCTCGACCCGGGGAGCGAGATCGCGGTCGGTCCGATCTGCTTCTCGTTCGAGCGGGGCACGCTCCCACGGCCGAGCGAAGAACCGGGGCCGCTGACCATCCGCCCCGGCACGCTCACCGCGATGATCCTGCAGCTCGCACGGGCGCCGGAGGCCGGCGCCGGGGAGGCCTGGGCGGCGAGCCTCCGCGCCGGCCTGCGGATCGGCCGGTTCGAGCTCGTGCAGGAGCTGGCGAGGGGCGGGTTCGGGGTCGTGTGGGAAGCGCAGGATCGTCAGCTCGGGCGACGCGTGGCGTTCAAGGCGGTGCGGCCGGGCGGGTCTTCCGGAGGTTGCCCCGCGGACGACGTGCTCCTCCGCGAGGCGGAGGCGGCGGCGCAGCTTAGCCACCCGCACATCGTCCAGCTCTTCGACGCCGGGACGTGGGACGGCGGCCCGTTCCTCATCTACGAGCTCCTGCACGGCGAGGGCCTGGAGGCGAGGATCGGCAGGGGACCGCTCCCGGGAGCGGAGGCGGTCCGGATCGCGGTCGGCGTCGCGGAGGCGATCGCGCACGCGCACGCGGCGGGCGTGGTCCACCGTGACCTCAAGCCGTCCAACGTCTTCCTGATCAAGGAGGGCTGGGTGAAGGTCCTCGACTTCGGGCTCGCGAGCGCGCTCGGCGGCGGCAGCATCGAGGGTGGGACCCCGCGCTAAATGGCGCCGGAGCAGGCCCGCCGGGCAGCCCCCGATCCACGAGCGGACGTGTTCTCGGCCGCCGTGGTCCTGAGGGAGTCGTGGCTCGGGCCCGGCCTCGACGACCTCCGGTGCCGCGCCGCCGAACCGCTCCCCGGGGCGCCTCCCGCGCTCGACGACCTGCTGCTTCGCGCGCTGTCGGACGACCCTGGCCGGCGTCCGGCGGACGGGCGCGCCTGGCTCGAGGGACTTCTCGCCGTCCGCCGGGAGATGCAGGATCCGGCTTCTCCTTCGTCACGAGGCCCCAGGTGACCTGCTCCTCACATCGGCGCACGCGCGCCGTCACGCGCGAGTTCGAGCTTCGGAGCGCCGGAGTGCTCATGAATCTCACGGCCCTCACAGCCGCGCTCCTCGTCGCCGCACCGGGACAGGCGGCGGGCGCGGAAGCCTTGGCGGTGCTCCCGGTGTCGGAGCCGCCGGGCCCGGACGCCGCCCTCGTCGAGTTTGCGGACGAGTTGCGAGCCTCGCTTGCGGCCCGGGGCGCGGTCGCGCTCTCGCCGGAGGCGCTCCGCGGGAAGATGACCGGGACGGCGCCGGCCTCGGCGCTCACGGCCGCCGACATCACGTACCAGGGCGCCCTGGACGCCCACGCCGCCGGAGACTTCGAGGGCTCCATCCGGACCCTGCGGGCGCTCGTCGCGGACCTCGAGGCGCTTCCGGGAGCGGCAGCTCACGAGCGATGGTGCAGGGCCATGCTCCGCCTCGCGCGGTCGGAGCAGGCCGTCGGGCGGCTCGGCGAGTCCGAGGCCGTGCTCCGGCGGCTGCTGCGGGCGCAGCCGGACC
Source organism: Pseudomonadota bacterium (assembly GCA_023419875.1). Taxonomy (GTDB): domain Bacteria; phylum Myxococcota; class Myxococcia; order Myxococcales; family Anaeromyxobacteraceae; genus Anaeromyxobacter. The sequence continues at coordinate 5,613 of JAEZXM010000365.1, forward strand.
TCCCGGTGGACCCGCGGCTGTATCCGCCCGGCTTCCAGCGGCTCGTCGAGAACGTCCGCACCGTGCTCCGCGCCCTCTCGACACGGCGGCTCACGGTGGAGTCCCGGCCCGGAGTGCGGGTCCTCATCGAGGGTCGTGAAGCTGGTGAGGCTCCGCTGACGCTGCAGCTCCCGCCGGGCCGATACCGGGTCTCGGGCGTGCTCGGGTCGATCCGATCGCGGCAGGTCGTGGTCGATGTCTCGAGCGAGGACCGTCGCGTCGAGCTCGACCTCACGCTCGCGGAGCTCCTCCAGCCGGCCGGTCCCAGTCTCGTGGTACCACGGGCCGAGCGCGCCGAACGGATCCCGCCGGTCGCCCGCTTCCTGGACCTCGACCGCCTCGTGACCGCGTCGATCGAGGTCCGGCGCGACCGGCGATACCTGGCGGCCACGATCCACGACGCGCGCCGCGGCACGTCCGAGGCCGAAGGGCGCGTGTACCTCCCCGGCGGGAAGCTCCCGGCCGGCGGCGCGGATGCCCTCGCGAGCTTCCTTCTCACCGGAGAGGCTTCGCCGCTCGTGGAGGTGGCGCCGGCCCTGGCGGACCTGGACGCCGTGCTTCCCCCGCTCGGCCCTCGCGGGAACATCTTCACCTGGGACGGAGAGAAGCGTCCCGGTGCCCGCAAGTACGGGTGGATCGCCGCGGGCTCGGGGGTCGCGGCAGTCGCGCTCACCGCCATCGCGGTGACGGGATCGCGCGCCGCGAGGGATGCCTACTCGGATGCGCGTGGCATGCAGGACGGGGAGGGGGGCGTCTCCTACGGCCACACCACGGCCGAGTACAACGCCGCGATCCGACGGGGCGATCGCGCGCGCAACCTGGCGAGGGGCGCGGGGATCGGGGCGGGCGTATTCGCCGCGAGCACGGTCGTCTTCGGGCTCGTGAGCTACCATCGGACCGGCGAGATCGGGCCCATCAGGTTCTAGAGGAGGCTCTCGATGCGTCGCGTGAACCGGTTGAGCCTCGGCTGGCGAGCGAAGCCGCCGGCGTGCTTCGCGCTGGCGCTCGTCCTGGCGGGTTGCTTCGGGGACCGGCCGGAGCCGATCGGCGAGGACCTGCTCTGGATCCAGACCTCGACCGACCACGTGGCCTTCGTCCAGAACGCGTATCAGCCGGAGACGGTCGAGCCGGAGATCGCGCCGGTGCGGGTCGCGACCGGCGGCGAAGCGGAGCCGTCGAGCGTGCTCGAGACGAGCATCTCGTATGACCGGGGGGACGACTGGTTGGTGGCCGAGATGGGCGCGGATCCGTCAGGGCAGGTCCTCTACATTCGCCCGCAGAAAACCCGATCGTTCAGCCCCGGGACGTACACGGCGAACGTGAGCCTCGACTGGGACGGCGCCGCCAACTCGCCGAAGAGGATCCGGGTCACGTTCTCCGTCGGCCCCTATCCGCGCCTCTGGAGCCCGGGGCTTCCGTCCGCCGCCGGCCGGATCGATCACACGACGACGGCGCTCGGCGACGGCGGCGCGCTCGTCGTGGGCGGCAGGCTGGCGCCGAGCAGCATCGAGCGGTTCTTTCCTGCGACGGGGGAGTGGTTGCCCGCGAGCACGCTGGAGCGGGGCCGCTACCTGCACACCGCGACGCTCCTCGGCACCGGGGAGGTGTTCATCGCCGGGGGCTACTCCGGCAGCCTGGGCGGCGGCGGTGTCGAGACCGTGGGGACCTGGGAGATCTACGACCCGGTGGAAGGCCGCGTGACGTACACCGGAACGCTCATGTTTCCGAGGGCCGGACACGCCGCCGTGCGTCTCCACGACGGCCGGGTGTTGCTCGTGGGCGGCATGGGCAGCGACGCCAGCTTGAGCGCGGCGCGGTTCACCGAGATGTTCGACCGCTCGAGCCTCATCACCTACGGGACAGGGGAGCTTCACGGCGACAGCGTGCCGTTCACCCCCGCCGTGCTCTTGCCCGACGGCCACGTGCTCGTGACCAACTCGAATCCCGAGCATGCGTACACGGGGGCCGAGCTGTTCGATCCGTCGACCGAGATGTGGACCGTGCTGGCGAACCGGCCCACGCCGCGCCTGTTTCACGGCCTCGTCGCGCTCCGGGACGGGCGCGTCCTCGCGATGGGAAGCGGCCCCGTGGAGGGGACGCCCGAGGACCGCCTCATCGTCGAGATGTACGATCCGACCACGGGACAGTGGTCGCTGGTGGCGCCGCTCCTCGTCGAGCAGACGGTCCTTCGGGACGCGGCGGTGCTCCTGCCCAGCGGGCGCGTGCTCGTGGCGGGAGGGGTCGGGGTCGCACCCATGGATACCTCCGCCGCCCAGATCTTCGACCCGTCCGGCGAGACGTGGTCGCTCACCGACGCGCTCGTCTTCCCGCGTTCGAACCATACCGTGACGGTCCTCGCCGACGACCGGGTCCTCGCGGTGGGAGGGCCGATCGAGGCGCGGCCGGAGTTCTGGCGTGAACCCTCGCCCTGAGGAGCCCGGCCGACCTCGCACCGGAGCCGGCCCGTTTCGGCCATGAGCCCTCCCACGAGCGGCGCCCTCCGATCGCTGATCGTCGTCGCCCGGGACGCCGCCGGCACCGAGCGCCACGCGTTCCTCCGCTCGCCGATCCGCCTCGGGCGGGACGCCGGCAGCGACGTGGTGCTCGGGGCGGAGGGCGTCTCCGCGCGCCACGGCCTCGTCCAGTTCGACGAGCGGGACGCCTGGTACACGGACCTCGGCTCGCAGGAGGGCACCGCGGTCGGGGGCACGCGGCTCGCGCCGCACGTGCCGGTGCGGATCGAGGACGGGACCGAGCTCTCGATCGGTCCCGTCCGCGTGACGCTCGAGCGTGGCCGGGCGCCGGGCGCGTCGCTTGCGTCGGCGCGGCCGGGGAACGTCTCCGGGATCCTGCGCGAGATGGCCCGCGTCCCCGAGCCCGCCGGCGACGGGTGGACGAACGGCCTCCGCCCAGGGCTCACCGTGGGGCGGTTCGAGCTCGTGCGGGAGCTCGGGCGCGGCGGCTTCGGGGTGGTGTACGAGGCGCGGGACGCGAAGCTGGCGCGCGCCGTGGCCTTCAAGGCGCTCCGCCCGCTCTCCGCGCTCGAGGCGGGGCTCGGGACGGAGTTCCTGGAGCGCGAGGCGGAGGCGGCGGCGCAGCTGTGGCATCCCCACATCGTCCGGCTCCTCGACGCGGGGAGCTGGCACGGCGGCCCCTACGTCGTCTACGAGCTGCTGCGCGGCGAGGGTCTCGAGGCGCGGCTCCAGCGCGGACCCTTGTCGCCGGACCAGGCGCTCGAGATCGCCGTCGAGGTGGCGCGCGGTCTCGCCCACGCGCACCAGGCGGGGATCGTCCACCGCGACATCAAGCCGTCCAACGTCTTCCTCACGGAGGAGGGCTGGGCGAAGGTCCTCGACTTCGGCCTCGCCCACGTGCTCGGCGCCTCGCGTCACCTGACCGGCGGGACGCCGCGGTACATGGCCCCCGAGCAGTTCCAGCGCTCCGCCCCGGACGCGCGGATCGACGTCTTCGCCGCGGCGCTCGTCCTGCGCGAGAGCTGGCTCGGCGCCGCCACCGAGGACGCCGCGCTGCGCGACCCCTCGCCGCTTCCCGGCGCGCCGCGGTCGCTCGACGATCTGCTCGTGCGGGCGCTGGCGCCGGACCCGGACCTCCGCCCTTCCGACGGCCGCGCCTGGCTCGCGGGGCTCCTCCAGGCGCAGCGAGAACGGGAGGGGCGGGGCTAGCGCTTGGGGCTAGCGCCGGCGGGGCGGGGC
>JAEZXM010000379.1 GCA_023419875.1 Pseudomonadota bacterium
GTCCTTGTGCGGGAGCTGCGCCTCGGGCTTCTTCTCGCCGATGCGCACGAGCTTGGCCTTGATCGGCGTCTGCTCGAGCTCGATCTGGGGGAGGCTGCTCGCGCGGATCGCGAAGGTGATCGCCACGGCGTGGGCGGCGATCGACGCCGCCACCGCCGGCCAGAGCCGGTCCCTGCGGCCGAGCTCGGTGGCGACCGGGATGCGGCTCACCGCGCGGCTTCCTCCGTGGCCCGGACGCGGCTCGGGCTCGGGTTGGTGATCATCCCCACATTCACCACGCCGGCCCGCTGCATCGTCGCCATCACGTCCACGACATACCCGTAGGGCAGGGCCTTGTCGGCCATGAGATAGAGCTCGTGGTCCTTCTGCACCCGCACGTTGGCCCGGAGCTTCGATTCCAGATCGTCGAACCCGATCCGGGCGGCGTCCTGACTCGTCCCGAGCCACAGCGTCCTGTCGCCCTTGATCGAGAGGACGAGCTTCTGTTCCTCGGCCTTCACGGGCTTGGCGCGCGCGTCGGGGAGGTCCACCTCCACGCCCTGCTGGATGAGCGGGGCGGTGACCATGAAGACGATGAGCAGCACCAGCATCACGTCGACGAGCGGCGTGACGTTGATCTCGGTGAGCGTCTGGCGGCCGCCGCCGCCGGAGGAGAGGGCCACGGGAGAGGCTCCTAGCTGAAGAAGTGACGCTTCACGATGTTCAGGAAGTCGTTCGAGAAGTTGGTCATCTCGCTGTCGAGGACGCGGATCTTGGAGACGAAGAAGTTGTAGGCGACGACCGCGGGGATGGCGGCGAACAGGCCGACGGCGGTGGCGATGAGCGCCTCGCTGATCGGCCGGGCGACCGTGGCGAGGTTGGCGTTCCCCATCCGGTAAATGTCATGGAACGCGTTCATGATCCCCCACACGGTCCCGAAGAGCCCCACGAACGGCGCGGCGCTGGCGGTCGTGCCCAGGAACGGGACCTGGCGCTCGAGCGCGGTCACCTCCGAGGCGGCCGCCCGCTTGAGCGCGCGCTCCACGTTCTCGAGCCCGCCCAGCTCGTCCGACATCCCGCGCGACTCGCCCACGGCCACCTCCTTCTTCTGCGCGGTGACCTTCGAGAGCTCCACGTAGCCGGCGCGGAACACATGGGAGAGCGGCGAGCCCGACAGGGCCTCGGCGGCCTGGTAGATGGCGTCGAGCCGCTTCGACTGCCAGAACGTCTGCAGGAACCTCACCGACTGGTCCTGAGCGCGCCGGATCTGCATCCACTTGCGGACGATGATCGCCCAGCAGACGGCCGAGGCCCCGAGGAGGAGGAAGAGCACCGTGAGGCCCACGGCGCCGGAGGCCTTCGCGATCTCGATGTAGTTGAGGCCGTCGGTCGCGGCGGCCAGGGGAAGCAGACGGGGGTCGCTCATGGTCATTGTCCGGGCACTCCTACCGCATCCTCGCCGAGCGGGGCACCACCGGGTAGAAACGCGCGGCGGGCCCGGATCTGTCCCGGATGGAACGATCCGGGGGAGACCCGCCACGGGTGTGAGCGCGCGAGGACGCCCGTGCCGCGAGGCCACCGCTGTCCTGGCCCGGAACCATAACCTCTCAGCCTTTCCTGTCCAGGCCCCGGTGGCACGGCCGTTGCTCGACCGGCCAGTGCGGTCCCGATCAGGCCCGTTACAACTCAGCGTGAGGATCTCGCCATGAACCGCATGCTCGCTCTCGTCGCCGTCGTCTCGCTGGGCACCGGATGCGTCGTGGAGGACCGGTGCGACGTGAGAATCCTCTGGTCGGAGTTCCAGCTCTCGGACGGCAGCTTCACGAGCAGCTGCGACGTCGCAGGAGTCCAGTGGATCGACGTCTGGGTGGACGGCGGAAACGGTCCCGATGCTACCGTTCTGTGCAGCTCCCCGTTCGTGGACCTCAGGGTCTCCGATGGCTTTCACTTCTGGTCGGTGGAGGGGGTCGCCGCTGACGGGCGCATCGTCAACCGACACGCGTTCGAGCTCGGCGACTCGTGCGGCCTGGGCGCGATCGAGACGACGCCGGCCCAGGGCACGGTGGACTTCCAGTATCGGTTCTTCAGCGGGGGCGCGCCGATCGACCCGCAGGTCTGCAGGCCCGGTTCGTTCCTCTGGCTCTCGGTCTTCGACTGGATCGCGAACGACTTCGCGTTCCTGAGCGACGACGTGACTCCGCCCGACGCCTTCACGTGCGGCGGCTCCTTCGTGCTCGAGATGCCCGCCGGTGATTACACGCTGGACTGGATGGAGGAGGCCGGGCCGGCTCCGGGTTACGCGCTCGAGGCCGCGGACTGCACGAATCGAGACTTCTTCGTCGATCCGGGCCTCAGCACCCCCGTCACGGTGAACCTCGACCGCGACGCGACGAACGAATGCGCGTCAGGATTCCTGAGGTCGAGCGCCGGCGCGTCGCGTGCGAGCAAGGGGCCGGCGCGGGCGATCGGCAAGGCGCCCGCGTCTGCCGTTCCGTGATCGCCGGCCGATGGGAGGCCGACCCTTTCCGAGCGTCGGTACCCTGCCCTCGGCACCCTGCCCGGTGGGCGCGCGCAGCGCGTTCACCGGTTCGGTTGCTTGATGACGGTGCGCCACGGGGTGGTGACCGCCTCGACGTACGCGACGGTAGGGGTCCAGGTTGGGCGCGCGAAATCCAGGAACAACGGCCCGACGGCACTACCTTCGGCGAGATTCCCGGCCGACGTCCAGGTCGTCTCGCAGCTCTTCACGACGAGCCGGCCTCCTTGCGCGTACATGATCCAGGGTGGTCCGGACGGATCGGTGGGCCCCGTTCCCTGGGCGGTGGCGAGCGCGATCGAATCCACCCACTGTGACGTCTCGTCGAGGATGGTCCCGGCGCACGCGTTCGTCCAACCACGGCTGACGGTTCCTGTGCGGACAGCGAGCGCTCCGGAGCTCGCCACCGCGGGATCGAAGTCTGCGAAGGCTGCGAGGTTGCTCGGCGAGCGTGCGACCGCGATTTCGTAGGCGATGCGACCCGTCGCGTTCAGCTTGCCGAGTCCGACCAGCGACCACGTGCCGCTCTCCCACGATGCCGCGTAGGCGTCACCGGAGGCCAGCGGTCGCGCATATGGGTGGCCCACGTTCGGGAGGCTCGCCGGGTCTTCCGTCCAGCCCACGACGACGCCATGTGGCATCCAGGCCGAGGGGGACCCAGCCTGCTTGGACGCGTTGCGATTGAGCGCGCCGCCCAGCGGGGTCCAGGAAGTCGCCCCGACCGTCCCCTGCCATGCACGCACCACCAGACCGACTCGGGCGGCCACGTAGATCACTGCCGTGCGATCCAGTGCGAGCGTGGGAGACATGCCGTACGGAACGGTAGCGGTCGCGACCGCCTGAGAAGCCGAGAGCGCAGCGCCGGAGAGGTTGCGCCACTCCGTCCCGTTCCACACCGCGACGTACATCGCACGGTCGGACCCGCCTGCAGACGTCGTCTCCTCCCAAGCGACCGCCAGCGTGTCCCCCAGGCTGGAGTACGCGACGGACGGCGTCCCACAGCCGCCAGCTCCCCCGAGCGAGAGCACCTGGCCGACGGGGGTCCAGCCCCCCGCGCTCCAGCGCGAAACATGAACGCCGTCGGATGCACACCAGGCGACGACGGGCAAACCACTCGCATCGAGGTCCACCGAGGACGACCCGTTCGCCGGAGTCTCGCCGAAGGGCTCCCACCACTCCGGCATCGAGAACGTCCACTCGGCTCGGGTGAACGGGTTCCCGAGCACGTCCTGGATACCCGAGGTGAAGACGATCGTCACATCTGCCGGCAGCGCGGGTGCGGCGGCGAGCGTGATGACGATCGTCCGGTTCTCATCGGTGAGCGAAAGCGTCTTCCCGAGAGACACACCGCCGGTCCCGGTCACGATCACGTTGCCGTCGTTGACGGTTGCTGGGTCCAGGAATCTGGAGAAGGTCGCCGTGATCTCGGTGCCGACGTGAACGTTGGTGGAGCCTTGCGCGGGCGTCCGATCGACGATCAGGAACTCGTTCACGTACTTCGGCTCCGCGCCGCCGCCTCCGCAAGCGGCGATAAACGCGACGAGACAAACGCTACGCCAGCCATGAAGGCGCATGGATCCCCTCCGGGTGAGTGAGCGGAAGGTAGCACGCTCGCTCTCGAGTGACGCCCGCAGTCTTCCCAGGTCGAGCCCCGTGTGGTCTCGGCTCGGGTAGGGGCCTCGAGGGCGCGGCTAAACGGGACCTACCTCGCCGCAGCCCAAAGGCTTTTTCCTGCCGGCGCCTTGCTGGAGCCCCGGGGGGGCGCTACAGTCGCGAGCTGGATGGCTGCCGAAGCGAAGAAGATGGTTGTGGGGTTCAACCACAACATCAAGCACCGCGGGAAGATGTACCACATCCAGACCGAGGACTCCGGGCTGGAGAACCCGCACATCATCACGCACCTCTTCGTGGGCGGGAACATCCTCGCCTCCAAGAAGACGTCGTACGCCGACATCGTCGGGGCGGAGAACCTCGCCCAGGTGGTTCGTGAGCTGATGGAGGAGCAGCACAAGGAGATGCTGCGGAACCTCATCAACGGCGTGTACGACGACATCGACGCCGCCTTCGCCGCGCAGGCCGAGTCCTTCCAGCCCGGACAGCTCGCCGACGGACGGAAGGTGGCCATGAAGCACGGGCGGCCGACCGGCTCGCACGCGGTCGTGCGGGAGCTGCCGCCCGAGGTGATCGCGGCCCGGAACCAGCCTGCGCCGGTGCTCCGCAACGACGGGGCCGAGACGCTGTTCGGCGAGGACCTCATCAGTGAGAAGAGCCTCGACGAGGTGATCCTCTCGTACCTGGCGGAGGATCTGGGCGAGCGGAAGTAGCGAACCCGGGCACGGGCTCGGGCGTGGGCTCGGGCACGGGGGATGCGCAGCCTTGATCCAGCTCTTCCACGTCACCAAGGAGTACCCGGGCGAAGCGCCTGCGCTCCAGGACGTGACGCTCTCCGTGGAGAAGGGCGAGTTCGTCTTCCTCACCGGCGCCTC
>JAEZXM010000412.1 GCA_023419875.1 Pseudomonadota bacterium
GGCGCCGTACCGGGCCGCCTCGAGCCCCTCGGCGACGTGGCTCCGCACCGTCCGGATGGCCGAGAACGACTCCTCGGCGACGTGCGAGGCGTCGGCGAGCGCGTCCTGCTGGCGCCGCGCCAGCGCCCGCACCTTCCGGCCGTAGATCACCGCGCCGAACGCGACCGGCGGGACGACGAGCAGCATGACGGCGGTGAGGCGCGGCGAGGTGACGAGCAGGAGGACCAGCGCGCCGAGGGCGGTGAGGGCGTGCCGGAGCGACATCGAGACCTGGCTCGAGAGCAGCCCCTGGAGGCTCGCCGAGTCGGTACCGATCCGCGAGACGAGATCGCCGGTGCGTGCCGCGTCGAAGAAGGCCACCTCCTGCGCGAGAAGGTTCTGGAAGAGCCGCTCGCGCACGCGCCGCACGCCGCGCTCCCCCGCGAGCGAGAACAGGACCGCGCGGCCCGCGACCGCCAGCCCCTGCACGACCGAGAGGCCGGCGAGGAGGAACGCCACCCGAAGGAGGCCCGACGGCTCGCGCCCCGCGACGGCCCCGTCCACGATCGCCCGGATGCCCTGGGGATAGACGAGCGCGAGCCCTGCACCGATGGTGAGAAGGAGCGTGGCCGCGGTCAGGGCCGGCAGCTCCTGGCGGAGCAGGCCGACGAGCCGGCGCGCCGTCCGGCCGCGCGCTCCGGGGGTCAATCCCTCCACGGCTCGGCGCTCCGCAGGGCCGAGAGGATCGCCCGGGTCGAGGGCGAACGGTTGAGCGTGTAGAAGTGGATGCCGGGTGCGCCGCGCCGGAGGAGGTCCGCGCACTGGAGGGTCGCGAACGAGAGGCCCAGCTCGCGCGCCGCGTCGGCGTCCTCGCGCCGGACGTCCATGGCCGCCGCCAAAGCGCGCGGCAGGCTCGCGCCGCACATCTTGGTCATCCGCTCGATCTGCTCGACCGACTGGATGGGCATGATGCCGGGCAGGATGGGGACCGAGATGCCCGCGGCCCGCGCCCGCTCCACGAACGCGAAGTAGCGCGCGTTGTCGAAGAAGAGCTGGGTGACGAGGAAGTCGACGCCGGCGTCGACCTTCATCTTCAAGTACACGAGGTCGCGCGCCAGGTCGCGCGTCTCGACGTGGCCCTCCGGGTAGGCGGCGGCGCCGATGCAGAAGTCCCAGCGCTTGGGCTGGGAGCGGATGAAGGCGACGAGATCGCCCGCGTGCGCGAAGCCGTCGGGGTGCGGCCGGAAGGCGGTCTCACCCTTCGGCGGATCGCCGCGCAGCGCCATCACGTTCCGGATCCCGCCCGCGGCCAGCTCGTCGAGCACCGAGGCCAGCTCCTCGCGGGAGGAGCCCACGCAGGTGAGGTGAGCCATCGCCTCGATCTCGACCTCGTGCTCGAGCCGCTTCACGAGCTCCACGGTGCGGGCGCGCGTCGAGCCGCCCGCCCCGTAGGTCACGCACACGTAGGCGGGGTTGAGCGGCCGGAGCGCGTCGACGGCGCGGAAGAGCGAGGTCACACCCTCGTCGGTCTTGGGCGGGAAGAACTCGAAGGAGAAGACCGGCTCGCCTCGCTCCCTCGCGAACCGCAGGATGTCGTGGATCTTCACGCGGCCGAGAGTAGCCTCGGCGCATGGCGAACGCCAGCCGACGCAGGGCGCCGGTTGACACCGCGGCCAGCGCGGGCCAAGGAAGTACTTCGTGTCGCGCCCCCCGCGGTACATCACGCCCGAAGGGTACCGGCGGCTCGCCGCGGAGCACGATCGGATCTGGTCCGTCGATCGGCCCCGCATCGTCGCGGAGGTGGAGGCGGCCGCGGCCCTCGGCGATCGCAGCGAGAACGCGGAGTACATCTACGGCAAGCGGAAGCTCCGGGAGCTCGACCGCCGCCTGCGCTTCCTCTCCGAGCGGCTCGATTCACTGACCGTGGCGCACACGCGGCCCGACCCCCGCGGCCGCGCCTTCTTCGGCGCCTGGGTCACGGTGGAGGACGGCGCGGGCGCCGAGCGCACCTACCGGCTCGTGGGGCCGGACGAGTTCGACGCCGCCGCGGGCCTCATCAGCGTCGAGGCGCCGCTCGGCCGGGCGCTCCTCGGCCGCCGGGAGGGGGAGACGGTCCGCGTGGAGCGGCCGGCGGGAGTCATCGAGCTCACCGTGATCGGGGTGCGATGGGCGGCGGCGGAGGAGTGACCGCGGCGGCGGGGCACCCGGGGAGGATCCGGGTGATGACCTGGAACGTCCACGGGCTGCGCGGGCGCGACGGGCGGCGGCTTCCCGCGCGCATCGCCGAGGTGATCCGCGGCTGCGCGCCCGATGTCGCCGGGCTCCAGGAGGTGGGCGCTCCGGCCGAGCCCGGCGGACCCGAGCGCGCCGCCGACGTCCTCGCCGCGCTCACCGGCATGCAGCTCGCGTTCGGTCCCACGCTCGCCCCCCGCCGTGCCTACGCCTTCGGCAACGCCGTCCTCTCCCGGACGCCCATCGAGGCGATCCGGACGTACGACCTCTCCGTCCCCGGCCGCGAGCCGCGGAGCTGCATCCGGGCCGACGTCGCGCTCCTGGGCGCCCGCGTCCACGTCTTCTCCGCGCACCTCGGCCTGCACTGGCGCGAGCGGCGCCGGCAGGCCGCGCAGCTCCTCTCGGCGGACATCCTGCGCGACGCGGCGCTCGCCCACCCGCTCGTCCTCATGGGCGACTTCAACTCGCTCGGCCGGCGCTCGGCAGTCCCGCGCTGGCTCCGGCGCGAGCTGACGGACTGCGCCCTCGCCGCCGGCGAGGCGGGTCCCACGTTCCCCGCCAGGCTCCCGCTCCTGCGCCTCGACCACGTCTACGCCTCGAGCGCGTTCACGGTCCGCGGCGCCCACGTGCTCCGGTCTCCCCTCGCCCGGATCGCCTCGGATCACCTGCCCGTCGTCGTCGAGCTGGAGCTCGCGCCGGGAGCGGAGCGCGCGCCCCCTCTCCGGGAGATCGAGGTGCCGGGCGTGCGAACGTCCCAGGTTCCGGCAGCCGGCTTCCCCGTCGGGTGATCGGCATGAAGCCGGGCACCCCGATGCCCAGCTTTCGTCCGGTGCGCCGCACGATCGCGGCCGATCTCCTGGGGAGGGACACATGACGATGACATGGAAGGCGTTGCGGCGGTACGTCGACCGGGACAAGCTCCTCCGGCAGATCGGGCTCGAAGAGCGATCGCCGAGCGGCGACTTCCTCACCGGGCTGGGCTTCTTCTCCGTCGGCGTGCTCGTCGGCGCCGGGCTCGGGCTCCTGTTCGCGCCGAGGCGCGGCCAGGACATGCGCGCGATGATGACCGACGCCTGGAGGAACCGGGCCGCCTCCCGGGGCGGTTCGGCCGCGCACCCGATGGGCGCCGAAGCCGGCGTCCCGCCGACCACGTCGATCGGACACTGATCGGTTCTCGGTCGCCCGTTCACGGTCGTCGGTTTCGCAACCGGCCACTGACGAACGGTCACCGAGAATCGGCAGCCGCCGCGAGCCGCGCCCAGAGCCGCTCCGCTCCGGTGCCCTCCACGGCCGAGAACGGCACGGCGTCGCCGCGTGCGAGGCCGAGCACCTTCTCCGCCTCCGCGAGCGCCGCCCCCTGCCGCGTTCTCGGGAGCTTGTCCATCTTGGTCGCGGCGACGATCACGCGCCGGCCGGCGCCCGCGAGGAAGCCCGCGGCGTCGCGGTCGCTCTCCGCCGGCGGGTGGCGCGCGTCCACGATCAGCACCACCGCCCGGAGCACGTCGCGGTCGCGCAGGTAGTCCTCGATCATCGCCGCCCACGCGTCGCGCTCCGCCTTCGACACCTTGGCGTAGCCGTAGCCCGGCAGATCGCAGAAGCGGAGCGCCCGCGGCCGGGCCGCGGGCGTGGGCCGGTAGCTCACGTCGAAGAACTGGAGCGCGCGCGTGCGACCGGGCGTGTTGGAGACGCGGGCGAGGCCCTTCTTCCGGGTGAGCGCGTTGAGCATCGACGACTTGCCCACGTTGGAGCGGCCGACGAAGGCGAACTCCGGCGCGGGCCCGCGGGGCCACTCCTCGGGGCGCGTCGCGGTCCGGGCGAACTCGGCCGACACCACCTGGACGGGCACGTCACTTCCCCTTCGTCTTCGCCGGCGGCGGAGCTGCAGGGGCGGCGGCCTCACGGGCCGCGGCGCGCTCCTTCGTCCAGTGGTCGATGAGCGGGAGCTTCTTCGCGTACTCGAACCGCACCAGGCTCGGGGTGGACTCGCCGTGACAGGAGAGGCACGCCTTCTCGCCGGGATCGACGAGGCCGACGAGGCGCGCGAGCTCCGGATCTCGCATCACGTACGGCGCCGAGTAGAGCTGCCCCGGACCATGGCAGGCCTCGCAGCTGATCCCGGAGAGGCCCTCCTCGGCGTCGGGAGAGTGGCAGGAGAGGCACCGCGGATCCCTGCGGTGCTGCTCGGGCAGCGCGTCGAAGGCCCGCGCGTGCGGCCCCATGCGCCAGACGTCGTAGGCGGCGGGGTGGCAGGCCTTGCACGTCTCCGGACCGACGCGCGCGCCGGCGGCGGTGCCCACGGAGCGGACGGCGCTGGGCGCGGAGGGCTGCGGGCCGGTGCCGGAAGGCGGGGCCGCCAGGACGGCGGCGAGCAGCGGGACGAGGACGAGGGTTCGGGTCACGAGGGCCGGAGTATAATGCCTCATGCGCCTCGGACAGCTCGCCATCATCGTCCCCCTCCTCGCCCTCCCGGCCGCGGCCTCGGGGGCCCCCTGGAACGGCGTCAATCCGGGCAGCACCACGGCGGCCCAGGTGGAGCAGCGGTTCGGCGACCCCACCAAGCGCACCAAGCAAGGCGCGCGGACCGTCCTCGCCTACTTCGCCGAGCAGGCGATGGAGGGGACGAAGCAGGTGCAATTCCACGTGGACGCCTCCGGGACCGTCCAGGAGATCACCGTGTTCCTCGCCACGCCCCTCGACGCGGAGCTGATCGAGGGCAAGTACGGGAAGCCCTCGCAGAAGACGTTCGTGGACAGCACCTTCCAGAAGGTGTGGGTCTTCGGCTCCCAGGGGGTGACCGTGTACTGGGCGAAGGACGGCAGCGGGGTCGAAGCGCTGTCGTTCGGGCCCGCCAAGGGCGCGATCAGGACGGAGCCCGCACGCACCGGCGGCGCCAAGAGCGAGGGCGACGCGGCGAAGCCGGGGGCGGACGCGGCGAAGCCGGGGACGGACGCGAAGCCGGGGGCGAAGGGAGAGTGACCGGTGCGGCTCGTCGGGCTGACCGGCGGGATCGCCTCGGGCAAGAGCACCCTCGCGGCGATGCTCCGGGCCCGGGGCGCGCCGGTGGTGGATGCGGACGCGCTCGCGCGCGAGGCGGTGCGGCACGGGTCCCCAGCATTGGCCCGCATTGCAGAGGCCTTCGGCCCCGAGGTGCTCCTCCCGGACGGCGGCCTCGACCGGCGCCGGCTCGGCGCCCTCGTGTTCGCCGACCCCGAGGAGCGGAGGCGGCTGGAGGCGATCACCCACCCGGCCGTCCGCGAGCTGCTCGCGGCGGAGCTGATCCGCCTCGAGGCGGAGGGGCACTCGCTGGCGTTCTACGACGTCCCGCTCCTGTTCGAGGTCGGGCTGGAAGGGGCGGTCGAGTGCACCGTGGTGGTATGGACGCCCCGGGCGGTCCAGCTCGCGCGCCTCGTCCAGCGCGACGGGCTCACCCCGTCCGAGGCCGAGGCCCGCGTCGCGGCGCAGCTCCCGATCGACGAGAAGGCCGCCCGCGCCGACGTCGTCGTGGAGAATGACGGCCCGGTCGAGGCGCTGGCCGCGAAGGCCGACCGGCTGCTCGCCGATCTCCGCCAGGGCCTCGGGCGGAAGCTTCCCAACGCAGCCCCCGTGCGTTATTGACCGCGCAATGGCGACCGACGCGCGCGTCCACTTCGTGACCGGGTTCCCCGGCTTCATCGGCAGGCGCCTGGTCCGCGCCCTGGCCGGGGCTGCGTCGGGTGGGGATCGACTGTTGGTGCTGGTGCAACCCAAGGACGTCGCGCGGGCGCGGACCGAGCTCGCCGGGCTGGGGCCGGCCCGGTCGGAGATCCTGGAAGGCGACGTGCAGCGCATGCACCTCGGCCTCTCGGGCGCCGAGTGGAAGGGCCTCGCCGCCGCGCTCACGGACGTCTGGCACCTCGCCGGCCGGACCGATCTGCGGGTGCCGAAGAACGACCTGCGCCGGATCCACGTCGAGGGCACGCGCAACGTGGTCGAGCTCTGTCAGGCGGCGCCGGGGCTCCGCCGCCTGAATCACTTCTCGACGGCGTACGTCTCGGGCGATCGCGTCGGCGTCATCCTCGAGGACGAGCTGTCCATGGGGCAGCGCTTCCACAACGCGTACGAGGAGACCAAGTACCAGGCCGAGCTGCTCGTCCGCCGGGCCCAGTCGACGCTCCCCGCGACCATCTACCGGCCGAGCATCGTGGTGGGCGACTCGCGGACCGGCGAGATCGATCGCTTCGAGGGGCCCTACGCGCTCGCCATCCTCCTCGTCGCCTCGCCGCTCGCGGTCCCGCTTCCCTTGCCCGGCGACGCGGTCGCGCCGCTCAACGTGGTGCCGGTGGACTTCGTCATCGACGCCGCACGCTCCATCGCCGAGCACCCGCGCGCCGTCGGGCGGACCGTGCACCTCGTCGATCCTTCCCCGCTCTCCGCCCGGCGCGTCTACGAGATGATCGCCGCCCGGGCCGGCAAGAAGCTGCCGCCCGTCTCGGTACCCGCCCGCGCGTTCCAGGCGCTCCTGCAGCTGCCGATGTTCGAGCGGTTCTCCGGCGTGCACCGGCCGGCGATCGAGTACGTGAACCACCTCGCGATCTACAATTGCCGCAACCTGCTCGAGCTCCTCGACGGGACCGGCATCCAGTGCCCGCCGATCGCCAGCTACCTCGACCGCCTGATCGAGTACGTGGCGGCGAGCTATGCGCGCCGGCGAGAGCTGGAGGAGGCGGCGCAGGCGGGCGAGGTCGAGGATCCCCTCGATCCGCACCCCGCGGCATGACGCGGCGCGTGGCCCTCGTCGGATTCGCTCGCGAGGGCGAGCCATGCTAGGCATCCGCCCGCGAGAGGAGACTCGATGCGGCGCTTCACCGTCGGCGACACGTTCGAGTGGGTCCGGGAGGTCGATCCCTACCGGCCGGTCTACTACGCCGGCGCGTCGGGCGACTACAACCCGATCCACATCGATCAGGTGGTCGGCCGGGCCGCGGGGTACCAGGGCGTGATCCTGCAGGGCATGTGCACCTTCTCCTGGCTCACCGACGC
>JAEZXM010000415.1 GCA_023419875.1 Pseudomonadota bacterium
GGCCCGCACCGACCGCGGGCGCCCCGACGGCTGGGAGCTCCTCGCCGCCTGGGGGCCGTGCGGGTTCGCGCCCATCGCTCCCGGAACCGCCGGCACGCTCGGGGCCATCCCGCTCGCCTGGGCCGCCTCCCGCCTCGGCGGCACCGTCCAGCTCACCGTGGCCGCGGTGCTCTTCGCGCTCGGCGTCGTTGCCGCGAACCGGGCCACGCGCTACTGGGGCGTCGGCGACGCCTCGCCCATCGTCGTGGACGAGGTGGTCGGCTACCTCCTCACGATGGCGTTCGTCCCGTTCGGCTGGCGGACGGCCCTCGCCGGGTTCGTCCTGTTCCGGCTCCTCGACATGCTGAAGCCCTGGCCGATCTCGGCGCTCGACCGGATCAAGTCCGGGCTCGGCGTCATGCTCGACGACGTCGGGGCGGGGATCGTGGCGTGCGCTGCGCTGCACGCGCTCCTGCGGGCGTTCCCCGCCGTCCTCGCGCCATGAGCCCGCTCGAGGTCGAGCTCCTCGCCACCGGCGACGAGCTGCTCTCCGGGCAGCTCGTGGACACGAACTCGCCCTGGCTCATGGACCGGCTCTGGGAGCTGGGCCTGATCGTGCGCCGCAAGACGCTGGTCGGGGACGACCGGCGCGACCTCGCCGCGGCGATCCGCGAGACCACGTCGCGCGCGGACCTCGTCGTGATGAGCGGAGGGATGGGACCGACGGAGGACGACCTCACGAGCGAGACCGTGGCCGAGGTGCTCGGCGTCCCGCTCGAGCCGCACGAACCCTCACTGCGCTTCATCGAGGAACGGTTCCGGCGGTTCGGCCGGACGATGACGCCCAACAACGCGAAGCAGGCCCGGTTCCCGCGCGGCGCGGAGGTGATCCCCAACCCGCACGGCACCGCCCCGGGGTTCGCGGTGCGGCTCGGCCGCTGCGAGCTGGCCTGCTTCCCGGGCGTACCCGTCGAGTACAAAGGGCTCTGCGACGACTGGCTCCTGCCGCGGCTCCGGGCGCGGCTCGGCGAGACGCCGGCCTGGGGCCTGGTGAAGCTCTTCGGCGTCCCCGAGTCGCACGCCGACCACCGGATGCGCCCGGTGATGGACGACCCCGCGAACGACGGCGTCCGCTTCGGCTACCGCGCCCACTGGCCCGAGGTTCACGTGAAGTGGATGGTGCCCGGGCCCGAGGCTGCGGCGCGGTCGGACCGGATCCGGTCCCAGGTGCGGGCCGTCTTCGGCGACGAGATCTTCGGCGAGGGTCGCGAGGAGCTTCCGGAGCTGGTGGTCGCGCGCCTCGCCGCGCGGGGCGAGCGCGTCGCCCTCGCCGAGAGCTGCACCGGCGGGCTCGTCGCGCAGGTGCTCACGGAGGTCCCGGGCGCGTCCGCGGTGCTCGACCTCGGCGTGGTCGCGTACGCCAACGCGGTGAAGGAGGAGTTCCTCGGGGTGGACGCCGGCCTCCTCGCCGCGCACGGCGCCGTCTCGGAGCCCGTCGCGCGGGCGATGGCCGAGGGCGCTCGCCGGCGCGGGAAGGCCACCTGGGGGATCGGGATCACCGGGATCGCCGGCCCGGCGGGCGGGACCACGGAGAAGCCGGTGGGCACGGTCCACGTCGCGCTCGCCGGACCCGCGGGGACCGAGGCGGTGGCGCGCCGCTACCGCGGCGACCGCGCGCGCATCCGGCGGCAGGCGGCGTGGGAAGGGCTCAACATGCTGCGGATGGCGATGCGGTGACGCTCCGTTCACCCCTGCGCCAGGCGTACGTGGAGGGCCTCGAAGGACCGGAGGCGCACGCCGTGCACGGGGGCCTCGGGCCAAACGCCCTGGCCCCCCAGCACGAGATCGATGTCTCGCGCACGGCACTCCAGCCCGAGTCGCCGCGCGGCCCGCTCGAGCCGCCTCGCGTCGTTCGACGCCGCCGACGCCGACATCACGATCATCCGAGCGCCGCTGCGCTCCGCCATCTTGGTGGCCTCGCCCATCGGCGTGGACCTCCCCAGCCAGAGGGGAGTCCAGCCGGCCTCGAGGAGGCAGAGCTCCGCGAGCGATAGCCCCAGCGTGTGCTCGTCACCTTCGGCACAGGCGAGCACCGCCCGCGGTCCGTCGGCCCTCGTCGGGATCGACTGGCCCACCCGGTCGAGCGCGCGTTCCAGCCCGTCCGCGATCAGGTGCTCGTCCGCGATCGCGAGGTGACCGGCGGCCCACTGCTCGCCGACGAGGGTGAGGAACGACCCGAGCTCGTCCGCCACCCGGTACCAGGCGCCGAGGCGCGCCCTCGCCTCGAGGAGGAGACCGTCGAGCTCGCGGTGGCGACCGCGCACGAGGAGATCGACCCACGTCGCCAGCCGAGCCGTCTTCTCGTCCGAGGCGGCTCCCTGCGCACGCAGGAATCGACCGATGGCGGCGCGCTCGAACCGCCGGTGTCCGCCGGCCGTCCTGACGCACGGGAGCAGGCCTTGATCCGCCCAGCGCTTCACCGTCGACGGGGTGACCCCTGCCAGCTCGGCCGCTTCGATGGTCGTCAGGAGGTCGTTCACGCCCATGAAGGTAGTCTCTTTGGGCGGATTAAGCACTTGAAATCGCCCAAAGCGCCCACCAGATCACGATCCGAACCGCAGAACAGGAGATCGACATGAACAAGGCGAATTGGATGGCGATGGCTGCCGCGGCGTTCGTCAGCGCGTGCGGTGATGGGGACGAGGGTGGGATTCCCGGGGGAGAGACGGCCGGTAACCTCGCGGAGGTGGCGACGGAGCGCGGGTTCACGGCGCTCGTGGCGGCGGCGGACAAGGCGGGACTCGTGCCGGCTCTCTCCGCCCCCGACGCGAACCTGACGGTCTTCGCGCCCACCGATGAGGCGTTCACGAGCCTGGCGACCACGCTGGGCTTCTCGAGCGCGACGGCGATGGTGGAGGCCGTGGATGCGGACACGCTGGCCAAGGTCCTCCAGTACCACGTGCTGCCCGCGACCCGCAGTGCGAGCGATCTGGCCGGTGGAGGGGCGACACAGACCACGCTCTACGAGTTCGAGGGCGCCCCCGCCCCCTTGGGGGTGGACGCGACCTCGGGCGTGAAGCTCACCGACGAGGTCCTCACCGAGGCGGTGGTCACGACGGCGGACGTTCCTGCGAACAACGGCGTCATCCACGCCATCGACAAGGTGCTCGTGCCGCCGGGCGTCCTCGACGTCGTCCAGATGGCCCAGCTCAACCCGGACTTCTCGACCCTGGTCGCGGCGGTGGTCCAGGCCGACCTGGCCACGACCCTCCGCGAAGCCGGTCCCTTCACCGTCTTCGCTCCCACCAATGACGCCTTCGCGGCGGCCCTGGCAGAGCTGGGCGTGGCGGCGGACGAGCTCCTCGCGAGCCCCGATCTCGCTGACATCCTCACGTACCACGCGGTGGCGGGAGACGTCCGGGCGGCGGACGTGGTCGCGCTCCCGAAGCCGGCCGACGTCACCACCATCCAGGGGGGGACGTTCACGGTGGGAGAGGACCTCGGCATCACCGACGCGCGCGGCCGAACGGCCTCCCTCGTCGCGCCGGACGTGGTGGCGCGCAACGGCGTCATCCACGTGATCGGGAGCGTTCTCCTCCCGTCGCCGTGAGAATCGGGATGAAGAACCCCTCGCCGTGAGCGCGGTCGCCCGTACGGGCGGCCGCGTCTTTCTTGTCCGCGTCCCCGGTTCCTACGGTGCCTTCACGACGCAGAACCGCTCCACGAACTCCTCCCACCCGAGCAGGCTCGCGCCGGTCGCGAGCAGGCGTTCGTACTCCGCGCGCGCGGCGGCGAGGAGCTCGGGCCCGGGGCGCGGCCGGTAGCGGGCGGCGAGGCCGGCATCCTCGATCGTTCGCGAGACGAGCGCCTCGACGTTCACGGCCTTACCGCCGAGCGCGCCCGCGCGATCGAGCAGCCAGCCCACGAGCTGCCCGATCCGCTCGCGCGCGGCGACGCGTACGCCGGCGCCGCCTGCGGCGAGCGCCTCGTTCACCGCGTCGGGCGGCGCTTCGCGGACCACCACCCAGGTGAGGACCCGCTCGCCCTGGAATCCGGCGCGCGCGAGCGCCGCGAGGCAGCGCGCCTCCTCCTCGGGCGGGCAGCGGATGCGGACGACGGGCTCGGGGCGGGCGGACATGGCGCCCCGTCGTAGCGGCCCCGCCAACGAAGCGCAAGGGGACGGCGCGTGGGCCCCGCGCGGAGCGTCGAGGGCGCTTCTGGCTCGTCCGTCGGGGCCCGCCTGCGTAAGCTCTGGGTATGAGGCTCCTCGCCGGGCTCCTGGCCCTCCTCCCGCTCGCCGCGGCCGCGCAGGGGGCGCCCGGGATCACCGGCGGACCCTCCCTGTGCGAAAGCCTCCGCACCCTCGACCGGCTCGTGGACGGCGCCCGCGCGGAGGAACGCGCGGAGGCGATGGCCCACCCCGAGGACCTCGATCTCCAGCAGGTGTTCGTCTTCCCGGAGCGGGCGGGCCAGAACCAGGTGGCCTGGTATCCGTTCCAGTGGCGGTCCCTCGACCTGCCGCCGCTCGGCGGCGGCCCCGGCGGGATCCGCCTCTACTACTACGCCAGCGAGGAGGCGCAGGCCCGGCGCGCGATCCCCGCCATCGAGAGCGCCTACGCGCGGCTCGTCGAGGCCTTCCACTACAACCCGACCCGGCGCATCCCCTTCATCCTCTACGCCACCCAGCGCGAGTTCCAGACGCAGAACGTGTTCCAGGTGACCGAGTCGGTCCTGGGCGTGACCTCGCCCCAGGACCTCAAGATGACGGTCCCCTACTTCGGCGATCACTCCCGGTTCATCGAGGTGGCCACCCACGAGATGGTCCACCAGTTCCAGATCCAGAAGATGCAGGACCTGGCCCCGGGCGACACCTCGGCCATCCAGACGCTGCCGCTCTGGTTCATCGAGGGCGTGGCCGAGTACTACACGAAGGGCGGGATCGACGTCGAGACGGACATGTTCCTGCGCGACCTGCTCTGGAACCCCGACCCCGCACGCCGCTACGAGGTGCTCCCGTTCGCCGAGGACCGGCTGCTCGGGTACATCCCCACCTACAAGCTCGGGCAAGCGCGGATCGCCTTCCTCGCCGAGACGTACGGGCCCGAGTCGATCCAGGCGTTCATGGAGCAGGCCCGCTTCGGCGGGGCGGCGAGCTCGGGCCAGGAGCGCGGGTTTCCGGCGCTCGTGCGGCGCGTCCTCGGCGAGCCGCTCGCGCAGGTGGACGCCCGCTGGCGAGCGTGGATGAAGCGCCGCTTCTACCCCGCCTACCTCGCCTCGTCCCTCGACCTCGCCAACGTGCGCGAGATCCGGAGGCTCCCCTCCGAGCCCGAGGCCTTCACCACCTCGCCCGACGGCCGCGTGGTCCTCTACCGCGGGATCGACCGGCGGCGCGGGCGCGCGCGCCTGGTGCTCGTCGATCCTCGCTCGCCGGAGTCGTCCGAGGAGGTGGCCGCGGACGATCGACCGGGGACGGAGTCGCTTCATCCCATCGAGTACCGGGTGATGGCGCTCGGCGCGAACGTCCTCGCCTACTCCGCGCAGGACGGGATCGGCGACCGGCTCCACCTGGCCCGCTGGCGGCACACGCCCGGAACGAACGGAGGGAAGGCCCGGCTGCGCGTGGAGGGGGCGCGGGCGCTCGACGTCCTTCCGCCCGAGGGCGAGGACCGCTTCGGCCGCTTCATCGCCATCGCCGACCCCGCCCTCTCGCCGGACGAGAAGGAGATCGCCTTCGTCGGCGTCGGCTCGAGCGGGCAGCACGACATCTACGTCGCCCCGCTGGATCGCCCGTCGCGCGCACGCCGGCTCACCGACGACTTCTTCGCCAAGAAGGACCTGGAGTGGGGCCCGGAGGGGATCGCCTACGCCTCCGACGCCACCGCGCACGGCAGGTTCAACCTGTTCCGGATCGATCCCACGACCGGCGTGCGCACCCGGCTCACCACCGGTCCCTCCACCGATCGTCATCCCGTGTTCCTCCCCGACGGCGGGCTGCTCTTCTCCTCGGACGCCGACGGCAAGCCCGACCTCTGGGAGCTCCGCGGCGGCCGCGTGCGGCGGCGGACGGACTTCGTCACCGGCCTCACCGGGCCGCGGCCCGCCGCGCGCGCGTCGGGGATCCTGGCGGCGACGTTCCACGGCGGGCGCTTCCGGCTGGTGCAGGTCTCGCCGATCTCGCTCCTCGACTCGGAGTGGCGGGAGGTGCGCCCGGAGGTCGGAGAGCCGCTGCCGATCCCGGTCGCCGACTTCCCGTCGGACCCCCGGGAGTACCGGCCCTACGCCGCCAGGAACTGGCGCCCGCAGGCGGGGTTCGTGTACGGCGGCGGGTCGAGCGGCTTCATCTCCGGACGCGCCGCCGGGCTCTTCACCGACTACCTCCGGGACCACGTCCTCTTCGCCGACGTCTCGGTCCTCGGAAGCTTCGACTACACGCAGGCGCTGGTGCTCTACGAGGACCGCTCGCGCCGGGTCGGGCGGGTGCTCGGCGCCTACCACTTCGTCCAGCAGCAGCTCGACCCGCTCGACGTGGACCTCGTCTACAACCAGCGCGACTTCGGCGTCACCGGCGCCCTGCGCTGGCCGCTCGACGTCTTCCGGCGGTTCGAGCTCGAGCTCTCGGTCGGCGCCACCCAGCGCTACTGCCTCACCGACTTCGACGCGCAGATCACCCTCGACTGCACCGGGCTCCAGACCCCGAGCGACGCCTACGAGAACGACGCCGACTGGCGCCGGCGGAACGGGGGCACGAACCTGACCTTCACGCCCGTCGTCCGCTTCGGCTACGACTCGGTCCGGTTCCACCCGCTGGCCGGGCCGATCGACGGATCGTCGCTGCTCGCGGAGGTGGGCGGCGGGTGGGTCCCGCAGCGCCAGGCGATCCACGGGTTCGCCCGGCTCGACGCCCAGCGGTACTTCCAGCTCATCGGCCGGACTCGCCTCTGGTTCCGGGGCGCCGCCGGGGTGAGCTTCTCGCCGGGCGGGACGAGCCGGCTCTGGGAGCGGAGCTGGTGGCTCTCCGGCGCCGACAACCTCCGCGGCTACGGGCCCGGCGACCTCGCCTTCCTCATCGGCAGCCGCTTCTACGTGGCCAACGCCGAGCTCCAGGTGCCGCTCGACCCCATCTTCCAGCTCCCGCTCTTCGAGTACGTGACCGGGGTCGCCGGCCTCGACTTCGGTGGCGTGTTCAGCTCCTGGGACGGCCGGGACGACTCCGACGGCGACATGGTGGATCCCGGCGCCTGGGAGTCCCGGACCCTGACCGGCGTGCTGGGCGTGAACCTGACCCTCGGACCGATCCTCTTCCGCGTCCACTTCGGCCACCCCTTCGACATCGGCGGGGTGGAGACCCCCGCGCTCGCGGCGGGGGACTCGTGGGTGACGAACGTCACGCTGCGGTATCTGTTCTTCTGAGAAGATGCCGGGCATGCAAAGGCCGCTCGATGGCCCGTCGATGCCCGTGCTCGTGCTGCTCGCCGCCTGCTCCGCGCTCGCGTGCGCCTCGCCGGGGCCCGCTCCGGCGCCGCCCTCCGGCTCGGACGCACACGGGCCCGCGGCGGACGCAGCGGTGCTCGTGGACGAGCGCTTCGAGGTGCCGCGACCGATCCCGGCGCTCGCGCAGTACGAGGTGCTCACCGACGAGCTCTCGGAACGGCTCGAGCAGGGCGGGCGCTGGCACCTCATCCTCGACAGCCAGTCGGATGCGGAGGCGGAGGTCAGCGGTGGTGCGGCGGTGCTCCGCATCACGCGCGCGGGCATGCACTGGTACTCCGTCCAGCTCGCGTATCTTCCGATTCGCCTGCGGCCCCACAAGACGTACAGGGTGACGTTCCAGGCGGTGGCCGACCGGCCCATCGTCACGACGTTCGACCTCGCCCACGTGGGCGCCGGGTGGCACAGCTACACGGGAAGACGCGAGATCGAGCTCGAGCAGGTGCCGAAGCAGTACGAGGTGCGATTCGTGACCGGAAGTCCCGACGCGGAGGAACGCGCCCGCTTCGAGTTCAATTTCGGCGACGAGGGCCGCGCCGTGGTCCGGATCGACGACGTGCGGGTGATCGAGGAGGGGCGGCGCGGGCCCTGAACGGAGCGCCGCCCCTATGCCACCTCCTCCGCGACCGCAGCCGCCGGCGAAGCCTGCTGCCCCGCCCCGCCGCTCTTGATTCCCTCGACGAGCCGCTGGAACGCCTCCGGGTTGGCCCGCAGCCACTCCATCGCGCGCTCACGGCCCTGGCCGATCCGTTCGCCGCCGAGCGAGAAGTACGCCCCGGACTTCTCGAGCAGCCCGCGCTCCACCCCGAGGTCCACCGCCTCGCCGAGGCGGTCCACGCCCACGCCGTAGCGGATGTCGAACTCCGCCTCCCGGAACGGCGGCGCGACCTTGTTCTTCACCACCTTCACGCGCGTCCGGTTGCCGACCACGGTCTCGCCCTCCTTCACCGCGCCGGTGCGCCGGATGTCGAGGCGGACCGAGGCGTAGAACTTGAGGGCGTTCCCGCCGGTGGTGGTCTCCGGGTTCCCGAAGACGACGCCGATCTTCATCCGGATCTGGTTGATGAAGATGACGAGGCACTGGTGCCGGGAGACGAACGAGGTGAGCTTGCGCATCGCCTGGCTCATGAGCCGGGCCTGGATGCCCATGTGCGCGTCGCCCATCTCGCCCTCGATCTCCGCCTTGGGCACGAGCGCGGCCACCGAGTCCACCACCACGAGATCGATCGCCCCCGAGCGGACGAGCTGCTCGGTGATCTCCAGTCCCTGCTCGCCGGTGTCCGGCTGCGAGATGAGCAGGTCCGGGAGGCTCACGCCAAGCTTCCGCGCGTAGGTGACGTCGAGGGCGTGCTCGGCGTCGATGAACGCGGCGATGCCGCCCGCGCGCTGCACCTCGGCGATGGCGTGCAGGGCGAGCGTGGTCTTGCCGGACGACTCCGGGCCGAAGATCTCCACGAGCCGCCCGCGGGGAAGGCCGTTCACCCCGAGCGCAAGGTCGAGGCCGATCGACCCGCTCGACACCACCGGCACCGCCTCCACCTCGGCGTCCGGGCCGAGGCGCATGATCGACCCCTTGCCGAACTGCTTCTCGATGCCGACCACGGCCAGCGCGATCGCCTTCGCCTTCTCCAGCCTGCTCATCGCGACCTTCCTTTCTCAGAGAATGGGCCGGTCGAGGGCCCGGTACTGGATCGCCTCCGCCACCTGCGCCACCCCCACCACCTCCCGTCCTTCCAGGTCGGCAATGGTGCGCGCCACCCGGAGCACCTTGTCGTGCGCCCGCGCGGAGAGCCCGAGCCGCGCCACCGCGTCCGCGAGCAGCTTCCTGCCCTGCTCGTCGGGCCCGCAGATCCGGCGGAGCGCGGCGCCGCGGAGGCGCGCGTTGCAGCGGGCCACCCG
>JAEZXM010000462.1 GCA_023419875.1 Pseudomonadota bacterium
TCGCAGATCTCCCCGCCCGCCTCGCGCTCTCCGGGGGGTTCCCGTCCGCGGCGTGCTACTGTCGCCGGCCGTGGATCGCGCGAAGGTCATGAAAGAGGTCCGGGGGTGGGCGGTCACCATCCTCGCGGTGCTGGCGTTCCGGGCGTTCCTGTACGAAGCGGTCACGATCCCGACGGGCTCGATGATCCCCACCCTCCAGATCGGCGACTACGTGATCGTCGAGAAGTGGGCGTACGGCGCCCGCATCCCGTTCACGTCCTCGGCCCAGGTCATGTGGGCGACGCCGAAGCGCGGGGACATCGTGGTGCTCCTCGCGCCGCAGAAGGCGGACAGCAAGGACGACCTCATCAAGCGGGTCGTGGCGGTGGCCGGCGACACGGTCGAGATCCGCAACGGCCACCTCGTCGTGAACGCCACGGCGGTGCCCCGTGAGAAGGTCCCCGGCCCGTGCACCTACTGGACGAGGCGCGAGGACCGCAGGGCAGGCTGCGGCGGAGGGGGGGCACAGTGGTACGAGGCCGCCTGCGACGATTTCGTCGAGGTCCTCGACGATCACCGCTACCACACGTACTGCACGCCGGCCCCCGCGCCCTGCCTCGACGTGGCGCGGGAGGTCGTCCCCGAGGGCACGGTCTGGCTCGCCGGCGACCACCGCGACAACTCGGCCGACAGCCGCGTCTTCGGCCCGCAGCCGGTCGGCCGGATCAAGGGCCGGGCCTGGCTGGCCCTCTTCTCCTGGGGGCCCGAAGGCCTGCGCACGGACCGGCTGTTCCACCGCGTGAACCACTGACAGTGCAGCTCCGAGACGGAGGCCCCATGTCCCGCAACACGAGATCCTCGCGTCGCGCCCTCGCGGTCGCGGCCGCCTCCCTGGTCGCCTCCCTCGTCCTCCTCGGCCGCGCCTTCGCCGCCGGCCCCGCGCTGCCGAGCGGGATCCCGCCGCTGCCTCCGGCCCACTCGACCTGGCCCAAGGTGAAGAGCCCGATCCCGCTGGACCCAGTCCTGGAGGCGCGCATCAAGGAGATCGTGGCCGGCATGACCCTCGAGCAGAAGGTCGGGCAGATGACCCAGCCCGACGCGCTCCTCATCAGCCCGGAGGACGTGCGCACGCACTACATCGGGACGGTGCTGGTGGGGGGCGACGGCTGGCCGCGCGGCGACCGCCGGGCGGACGCGACGGCCTGGCGCGCGGTCGCGGACAAGCTCTGGGAGGCGTCCACCACCACCGACGCCCAGGTGAAGATCCCGCTGCTCTGGGGCATCGACGCGGTGCACGGGCAGGGGCGCATCCACGGCACCACGATCTTCCCGCACAACATCGGCCTGGGCGCGGCGCACGATCCCGGGCTCGTCCGCCGCATCGGCGCCGCCACCGCCCAGCAGATGCGGGTGACGGGCCAGGACTGGAACTTCGCGCCCTGCGTCACCGTCCCGCGCGACGACCGGTGGGGACGCACGTACGAGGGCTGGTCCGAGGATCCGGCCATCACCCGGATCTACGCGCAGGAGTACGTCGCCGGGCTCCAGAACATGGACGCGAAGCCGGATCCGAAGAAGCCGTACGGCGCGATCGCCAGCGCCAAGCACTTCCTCGGCGACGGGGGCACGCAAGACGGCGTGGACCAGGGGCTCAACGTCTCGACCGAGGCGCAGCTCATCAACGTGCACGGGCAGGGGTACTTCGGCGCGATGAGCGGGGGCGTGCAGACGGTGATGGCGAGCTTCAACAGCTGGATCCCCGCGCCGAAGCGGCCGCCGCGGTTCGGCGACGTCGAGGCGGCCAAGATCCACGGCTCCAAGTATCTCCTCACCGAGGTGCTCAAGCAGAAGATGGGGTTCGACGGCTTCGTGGTCGGCGACTGGAAGGGGCACGGACAGGTGCCCGGCTGCACCGTCGCCCGGTGCGCCCGGGCGATCAACGCCGGCGTGGACGTCTTCATGGTGGCCGACGAGTGGCGCCCCTTCATCCGCGAGACCATCGAGCTCGTGAAGAAGGGCGAGGTCCCGATGGCCCGCATCGACGACGCGGTGACCCGCATCCTGCGGGTGAAGATGCGGATGGGGCTCTTCGACATGCCCAGGCCCTCGGCCCGGCCCGGCGCGACCGACGCCGCCCGCCTCGTGTTCCACGAGCTCGCCACCGAGGCGGTCCAGAAGTCGCTCGTGCTCCTCAAGAACGACGGGAACGTCCTGCCGCTCGACCGCAAGGCGAAGGTGCTCGTCGTCGGCACGAGCGCCGACAGCATCGAGAACCAGACCGGCGGCTGGACCATCGAGTGGCAGGGGAGGAACAACCGGAACTCCGACTTCCCCGCCGGGAGCACGGTGCTCGAGGGCATCCGCCGTGTGGTGGGCGAGGCCAACGTATCTGTCAGCCAGAACGGCGAGGGGGACGTCTCCGGCTTCGACGTGGTGATCGCGGTGATCGGCGAGACGCCCTACAGCGAGATGATGGGCGACCTCACGCCGGGGCTCAACCCGCGGGCTCCCGACACGATGGAGCACGCGCGGCTCCACCCCGACGACCTGCGCGTCCTGGAGCGGGTGAGCGGGAAGGGGAAGCCGGTGGTGACGCTGTTCCTCTCGGGCCGGCCATTGCTCACGAACAAGGAGCTGAACCGCTCCGACGCCTTCGTCGCCGCATGGCTGCCGGGCACCGAGGGGGCGGCGATCGCGCCGGTGCTGTTCAAGGGCCCGGACGGGAAGCCGGCGAAGGACTTCACCGGGAAGCTCTCGTTCTCCTGGCCGAAGGTGGACTGCCTGCCGCAAAACGCGGGAGAGCCGGGGTACGCGCCGCTCTTCCCGTTCGGCTACGGCCTCACCTACGCCGATACGACGGACCTGCCGGTCCTGCCGGAGCCGCCGTCCCGGCGGTGCGAGTAGGGGCTCGGGACGCTCGTCCCGATCAGTACTTCGCGTCCTCGGCCTCGATGAGGCGGTAGATCTCCGCCGCGTCGGAGGCGCGGAGGATCGACTCGCGGAAGCTCGGATTCTTGAAGATCCGGCTGATGCGGGCGAGCGCCTTGAGGTGGAGACCGGCCGAGTTCTCGGGGGCGAAGAGCGCGAAGAACAGGTTGGTGGGCCGGCCGTCGATCGCCCGGAAGTCGATGCCCGCCGCCGAGCGGCCGAAGCTCGCGGACAGTGTGGACAGGCTGGTCACCTTCCCGTGCGGGATCGCCACCCCCTCGCCGATCCCGGTCGAGCCGAGCTTCTCCCGCTCGAGGAGGGTCTCGAGGAGCCGCTGCGCGTCGACCTTCCGGGCCTCCGAGATCGGCCGGCAGAGCTCGGCCAGCACGGCCTGCGCCGAGCGCCCGGCCAGGTCGTGGATCACGCAGTCTTCACGGAGGAACTCGACGATCTTCATGACGAACCGGCGTTAACACAGGTGGCAACGCGGGGGCAAGAACGCAAGGAAACGCTCTGCCGTCGTTTCGCCCTTCGACTCGACCCGCCCCGAGCGCAGCGGAGCGGATCGGAGTCGAAGGGCTGGGACGAACGGTGCCCGATCGAGGTCGCGGACCTCGGAACCGCCTCACACCCGCGCTTCGATGAGGCCGAAGTTCCCGTCGTCGCGCCGGTAGACGACGTTGATGGCGCTGTCGGCGGCGTTCTGGAACACGTAGAAGCTCGCGTCGAGGAGATCGAGCTGCAGGAGGGCCTCGTCCACGGACATGGGCTTGGCCTCGAACTTGGTGCTCTTCACCACCCGGTGGCTGGGGCGGTCGGGGTTGTCCAGCATGTCGAGGATGTCGTGGCGGAGCTCGACCGGCTCCGTCTCGGTGTGGTTGCCGTTCACCTTGAAGGTCTGGAGCTTCGACTTGTGCTTCTTGAGCTGCCGCTCGATCTTCTCCGCGGCGGCGTCGATGGAGGCGTACATGTCCTGCGACCGGGAGGTGCCGCGCAGCAGAAAGCGGCCCGCCTTGACCGTGATCTCGGCGTGGTGATCCAGGTTCTCCACGTGAAGCACCGCATGCGCCTCGCTCGCACGGTCGATGTAGCGCTGCACGTGCTCGACACGGTCTCGGACGTGGGCCTTGAGGGCTTCGGTGGGATCGAGATGCCGGAAGGTGATGTTCACCTGCATGAACCGCCTCCTTGGGAACACCGACGCGGAAAGTGCATCGGCCGCAGCCCGGCGGTGTGAAGACCCGCCGGTTCTGCGGCCGATGCCGATGTTGCCGGATGGCAACATTCCCGCTTCATAATAGCCCAGCCCTTCGGCGATCGATCCCGTCCGCCAGCTTCGGGTGGGGCCCTCCGCCGGGGTGGGAGCGGGACCTCCCCCGCGCGCAGCGGTCGCGTCGCCCCGGGACAGCGGGCAGGCTGGCGCCCGGTCCGGGATGCGGATATGGATCGAGGACTGGGGGTCCGGTCCTAGAAGTACTTCTTCCGCTTCGAGCTCGGCAGCAGCCCGAGCACCTCGCGGTACTTCGCGACGGTGCGGCGCGCGATCTCGATCCCCTGGCCCTTCAGGATCTCGACGATCCTCTGGTCGGAGTGGGGGCGGCGCGGATCCTCCGCCGCCACGATCTGCTTGATTTGGTTCTTCACCGCCTCGCTGGCGATCTCGTCCCCGCCGGTCTTGTTGATGGCGGAGTTGAAGAAGAACTTGAGCTCGTAGATCCCCTGCGGCGTGTGCACGTACTTGTTGGTGGTGACGCGCGAGACCGTGGACTCGTGCATCCCGATGTCCTCGGCCACGTCGCGGAGGATGAGCGGCCGGAGGTGGGCGATGCCCTTGTCGAGGAAGTCCTTCTGGAACTTCACGATCGACTCGGTCACCTTGAAGATCGTCCGCTGCCGCTGGTGAATCGAGCGGATGAGCCAGACCGCGCTGCGCAGCCGCTCCTGGATGTACTCCTTGGCCTTGCCCGCCTCGCCGTTCTTGAGCGCGGCGCGGTACATGCCGCTGATCCGGAGCTTGGAGAGCCCGTCGTCGTTGAGGACGGTCACGTACCGATCGGCCATCTTGTAGACGTAGACGTCCGGGGTGATGTACTGCGCGTCCTCGGCCGAGTAGGCGCGCCCGGGCTTGGGCTCGAGGCGGCTGATGACCTTGACGGCCTTCACCACCTCCTCGATGGGCAGCTTCAGGTCCTTCGCGATCGCCTGGTAGTTCTTCGACTCGAGGTGCTTCAGGTGGCGTTCGATGATCGCCACGATCTCCGGCGTGTCGGCGTTGAGGTGCCGGACTTGAAGCAGCAGGCACTCGCGAAGATCGCGCGCCGCCACCCCCACCGGATCGAGCTGCTGCACCTTCTGGAGCACCTTCTCCGCGAACTCGACCCCGCACCCCGACTCGAAGGCGACGCGCACGAGCGGATCGCGGGTGGCCAGCTCCTCGTCCTCGCCCTCGACCACCGGCATCTTGAAGTACCCGTCGTCGTCGAGGTTCCCGATGACGAGCATCGCCACCCGCCGCTCCTCGTCGGTGAAGGAGGAGAGCCGGAGCTGCCATTCGAGGTGGCCCTTCAGGTCTTCCTTGCGGGTGAGGGTGGCCTCGTAGCCGGGCAGTTCCTCGTCGGTGAGGCCGCGGTTCGACGGAGCGGTGTGGCCCTGGAGCTGGTAGTGGTCGAGGTACTGGTCCCAGTCGATCTCGTTGGCGCCCTCCTCGCCCTTGACCTCCTCGGCCCGCTCCGCCTCCTTGTGCTCCGGCTTGGCCTCGATCTCCGCGGCCTCGGCCGGGCTGGCGCCCTCGGGGACCGGCTCCTCGTCCTGCTCGTCCGCGCCCTCGAGGACCGGGTTCTCGGTCATCTCCGTGCGGACGAGATCCACGAGCTCCATCCGAGAGAGCTGCAGGAGCTTGATGGCCTGCTGCAGCTGGGGCGTCATCACCAGCTGCTGGGTCATCCTGAGGTGCTGCTTCAGCTCCAAGCTCATCGCAGCTCCGTCCTGTGCTCGGGGACCTGGTGCTCGTCGAGGCGGAACTTGTCGCCCAGGTAGACCTCGCGCGCCCGCGCGCTGGAGGCGATCTCGGCAGGCGTGCCCGCCTCGAGGATGGACCCGGCGGCGAGGATGTAGGCGCGGTTGCAGATGCCGAGCGCCTCGCGGACGTTGTGGTCGGTGACGAGCACGCCGATGCCGCGGTCGCGCAGGCCGCCGATGAGCCGCTGGAGCTCGCCCACGGCGATCGGGTCCACGCCGGCGAACGGCTCGTCGAAGAGGATGTACCGCGGCCGCGTGAGCAGGCTTCGCGCCACCTCCGCGCGCCGCCGCTCGCCGCCCGAGAGCTGCTCGCCGAGCGACCCGGCCACCTTGTCGAGGCGGTACTCGGCGATGAGCTCATCGGCGAGCGCGTTCCGCTCGCGGCGCGGGATCCCGCGCGCCTCGAGGATGCCGGTGAAGTTCTCGCGCACGGTGAGCTTGCGGAAGATCGACGCCTCCTGCGGCAGGTAGCCGAGGCCGAGCAGGGCGCGGCGGTGCATGGGGAGCCGGGTGAGGTCGTGCGCGCCGAGCGAGACCCGGCCCCCGTCCGCGATGACGAGGCCCACGGTCATGTTGAACGAGGTGGTCTTCCCCGCGCCGTTCGGCCCGAGGAGCCCCACCACCTCACCCGGCGAGACCTCGAACGACACGCCGTCCACCACCCGGCGTCCCCCGTAGCTCTTCACGAGGCCCTCGGCGCGGAGCAGGGGCTCGCTCACGGCTTCCCCCTCTTCGCGTCCCGGCGCTCCTGGGCCTCGCGCGTGAGCCGATCGGCATCGGCGCTCGGGACCTCGCCGGTGGGCGCGTCCACGAAGACCTCGTCCTTCGCGAGGTCGTAGACGAGCAGCTTGCCCTTGCCGGTGACCACGCCGAGCCGGAACGCCGGGGAGCCTTCGCAGGTGAGCCTCGAGGCCGCCGCCTCGTACACGGCCTTCTCGCAGGTGACGACCTTGTCGCCCCGCTCGAACCGCACCTCACCCTCGCAGGTCCCTCGCGTCACCTCGCCGCCCCCCTCGTCGAGCAGCGCCGAGAGCCGCTTGCAGGTGAGGACCGCGTCACCGCGCGTGAAGCGGACGGGATCGCCGGTGTACTCGAGCAGCCGCTTCTGGACGTTGTAGCGGAACTGCTTCGCCGAGACCGTGACGTCCCCTCCGCCGGCCGCGGGAAGGCGGGCGAGCGAGGGCGGGGCCGCGAGCACGGCGGTGAGGAGGAGCGGACCGATCAACGCCGTTCCCCTCCGGCGGTCGTGCGGACCGGGCCGCCGATCTGGAGGTCGCCGGTACGAGGATCGAAGGTGAACCCGACGCCCTCGAGCCGCAGGGCACCGCGCTCGACCGTCACCGGATCCGTCCCGGTGACCGGCCCCCGGCCATCCGGCCCTGGCTCCCAGGCCGCGCGTGCGGTGAGGGCGCGCTCCTCGCCATGGGTCACCGCGACTCCGCCCTCGGCCGAGTACTGGTGGCTTCCGAGCAGGCCCTGCGCCCTCGGGGCGGTGACCACCGCAGGCTCGCCCTGCGAGGGCAGCTCGACCCGGACCTCGTCCGCGCCGAGCGCGCCGGAGTCGCGCCGGAGCGTGACCTGGCGCGCGTCGCCCTGCGCCTGCAGGACATCGCCCCGCCAGACCCGGAAACGTACCCCTTCGAGCTTCAGCTCAGGTGCCACCGCCGGCTGCTCCGTTTTCGGCCCTGGGGAGCAGGCGGGCAGCAGCGGCAGGAGTACGGCCGCCGTCATCGCCAGCGTCCAGGGTCCCTGGAACGTAGCATTCTTTCTGGGCGATTCGATAGGCATGCCCCTTGCTAGGGATCTATGCCCATACGCACCGGAAACCTCAACGCTTTTCGGCACCGACCTTGCTAAGGGACGGGCTTTGTGCCGTTTCCGCCCCCCCCGGGGGGACGGGTCCGCCACCGCCGGTGCATCCAGACCCACTCGGCGGGATGCTCGCGGATGGCTGCCTCGAGGACGGCGGTGCAGGCGGCGGTGAGCCTGACCACCTCCGCCTCGCGGTCGGGCGGGTCCGACGAGAACGGGACCTCGACGAGCTCGAGCAGGTGGCCGTCCTCCGCCCGCGGGCCCTTGCGGTGGATGGTGCCGACCACGACCGGTGCGCCGAACCGGGTGGCGAAGTCCGCGGCCGCGCGCGGCGTGTACGCGAGGTGCCCGAAGAACGGCACGAAGACGCCCTGCACGCGGGTGTCCTGGTCGATGAGCAGGCCGAGCGCCCGGCCCGCGCGGAAGGTCTTGATGATGGCGCGGCCGGTGTCCGGGTCCTCGCGCCAGAGGGTGGTGACGCCGCCCGAGGAACGAAACCGCTCGGCCATCGCGTTGAGCCGCCGATCCCCCCGGGATTTGGCGATGACCGCGTTGGGCACGCCCGCCCGGGCGATCCGCCGGGCGAGGAGCTCCCAGCTCCCCACGTGGCCGGTGACGAAGACCATCCCCCGCCCGCGCGCCATGACCTGCTGCAGGAGCGCCGGCGGCGTGATCTCGACGTAGGACTCCAGCCGCGCGTCGTACCAGCGGATCGACGCGAGCTCCGTCATCGTGCGGCCGAGGTGGACGAACATGTCCCTGGCGATCCGTTCCCGCTCGGCCGGCGTCTTCTCCGGGAAGGCGATCGCGAGGTGCTCGAGCGCGAGCCTCCGGGTCCCGCCTGCCAGCCGGTACGCGAGCGCTCCGATGAGGCCGCCGAGCCGGAGGGCGGGCGCGAGCGGCAGAAGGCCCAGCAGCGGGAGCGCGAGCCGGACGAGGATCGAGCGGCTCGCCCTGCGCAGGCGCTTGCTCAGGGGTGCGGGCATTTCCCTCGCGAGCTTACGCCTTGACCGGCAGCTTGGTCACCGACCCGGGCGCCCGCTGCACCAGGTCGCGGTGGTCGCGCGCCGCGCGGAGGAAGCCGGCGAAGAGCGGGTGCGGGGCGAACGGCTTCGACCTGAACTCGGGGTGGAACTGGCAGCCCAGGAAGTGCGGGTGGTTGTTGAGCTCGATCATCTCCACCAGCCCCAGCTCGGGATTGGTGCCGGAGAAGATCATGCCCGCGGCCTCGTATTGCTGCCGGTACGCGTTGTTGAACTCGTACCGGTGGCGGTGGCGCTCGTGGACGAGGTCCTGGCCGTACAGCTCCCGGGCCTTGGTGCCCTCCTTGAGGGCGCAGGGATAGCTGCCGAGCCGCATGGTGCCGCCCTTGTCGGTGACCTTCTTCTGCTCCTCCATGAGCGTCACGACGGGGTGCGGGGTGGCGTCGTCGAACTCGAGCGAGTTGGCCCGGTCGAGGGTGAGCACCGTCCGGCCGAACTCGATCACCGCCATCTGGAGGCCGAGGCAGATGCCGAAGAACGGGACCTTGTGCTCCCGGGCGTAGCGCGCCGCCAGGATCTTGCCCTCGGTGCCGCGGACGCCGAAGCCGCCGGGCACGAGGATCCCGTCCACCGTCTGGAGCTCGGAGAGGTCGCCCTCCTCCACCTTGGTGGAGTCGATGAAGACCGCGTTCATGCGGACGCCGGCGGCGATCCCGCCGTGCACGAGCGCCTCGTTGAGGCTCTTGTAGCTCTCCGCCAGCTCCACGTACTTGCCGACGATGCCGATCCGGACCTCGCCCCGGCGCGGGTTCCGGATGCCCTCGACGATCGCCTCCCACTTCTCGAGGCGGGGCGCGCGGCTCCAGATGTTGAGCAGCTCGGCCAGCTTGTCGTCCACCCCCTCGGCGTGGAAGGCGAGCGGGAGCTCGTAGATCGAGGAGACGTCGCGGGCGGTGAACACCGCCGACGCGTCCACGTTGCAGAAGAGGGCGATCTTGTCCTTCATCTCCCGCTCGATCTCCCGGTCGGAGCGGCAGAGCAGGATGTCGGGCTGGATGCCGATCTCGCGCAGCTCCTTCACCGAGTGCTGCGTGGGCTTGGTCTTGAGCTCGCCGGCGGCGGCGATCCAGGGGACGAGCGTCACGTGGGCGTAGACCGCGTTCTCCTCGCCGACGTCGTACTTCATCTGCCGGATGGCCTCGAGGAACGGGAGGGACTCGATGTCGCCGACCGTTCCGCCCACCTCGACGATGAGGATGTCGGCGCCGCCCGCGGCCTCGCGGATCACCGCCTTGATCTCGTCGGTGATGTGCGGGATCACCTGGACGGTCTTGCCCAGGTACTCGCCGCGGCGCTCGCGGTTGATGACGGACTGGTAGATGCGGCCGGTGGTGTAATTGTTCTTCCGGCTCATCTTGGCGCTGGTGAACCGCTCGTAGTGGCCGAGGTCGAGGTCGGTCTCCGCGCCGTCGTCGGTGACGAACACCTCGCCATGCTGGAACGGGCTCATGGTGCCCGGGTCCACGTTGATGTACGGGTCGAGCTTGAGGTGCTGCACCTCGAGCCCCCGATTCTCGAGCAGCGCGCCGATCGACGCGGCGGAGAGCCCCTTGCCGAGGGAGCTCACCACGCCGCCGGTGACGAACAGGTACTTCGTCTTCTTCCCGCGCTTGACCATGGCTTGTGCACCCTCAGTGTGTACCGGCCGCCAGGAGCGCCCGCGCGCGCTCCAGGTCCTCCGGCGTGTCGATGCCGAACCCGCGATAGGTCGTCTCGGCCACCTGGATCTGGAACCCGTGCTCCAGGGGCCGGAGCTGCTCGAGCGACTCCTCCTGCTCCAGCGGGCCGGGCGCGAGCGCGCTGAACCGCTCCAGGAACTCGGCGGTATACCCGTAGATGCCCACCGTGGCGCGCATGCGCGGCGACATGCCGCCGTCGCGCCGGAACGGGATGGGCGAGCGGGAGAAGTAGAGCGCGCGGCCGCGCAGGTCGGAGACGACCTTGCCGACCTGCGGCCGCTCGACCTCCTCCGGGTCGATGGGGCGGCAGAGCGTCCCCATGGGCGCGCCGCTCTCCTCCATCGCGCGCACCAAGGTCTCGATGGCCTCGGGCTCGATGAGCGCCTCGTCGCCCTGGACGTTCACGACCAGCGTCGGCCGCGGCGAGAGCTTCCGGGCAGCCTCCGCGACGCGATCCGTGCCCGTCGCCGCCGGGCCGGTCATGATGGCCTCGGCGCCGGCTCGCACCGCGGCCGCGGCGATCCGCTCGTCGTCCGTCGCGACCGCCACCACGTCCACGCCGCGCGCGCGGCGCGCGCGTTCGACCGTGTGAGCGATGACGGGCTTGCCTGCCAGGTCGGCGAGTGGCTTCCCCGGGAACCGCTGGGCTCCGAACCGGGCCGGGATGATGACCGCGACGAGTCTCAAACCGGGGCCTCAAACTACGCTGGGGGATCGATCGCGTCAACGCGTGCGAACGGGCGCACGGTAATCGATCGATCCGACACCGGATTCGGAGCGCGTTCACCCGCGCCCCGCGCGGAGGCTGCCGCCGTCGGCGCGGCTTGCAGTCCATCGTCGGGCAGCGTTCGGGGGCTTCGAGAAGCCGGCGTCTCC
This sequence comes from Pseudomonadota bacterium, assembly GCA_023419875.1. GTDB lineage: Bacteria > Myxococcota > Myxococcia > Myxococcales > Anaeromyxobacteraceae > Anaeromyxobacter. Next base: position 11,336 of record JAEZXM010000462.1, read on the forward strand.
AGCGCAACCCGTCCCCTCCGAACTCCGGCATCGACCGAGCTCCTCTCGCGTCCCCACCGCATGGGACCGGGCGCGCCCGCCCGCCGGCGCCGCGCGTTTTGGTATGGTGCGCCCGTGACGACCGTCCGGGTCCCCTTCACGGTCGAGCCCAACTACGCGGGCTGGCGGCTCGACCACTACCTGAAGGAGAAGATCCGCCGGCTCTCGCGCGAGCGGGTGCAACAGCTCATCGAGCATCGGCTCGAGGCCGCGGACGGGCGCAAGCTGAAGGCGTCGACGCGCATCCAGGCCGGGCTCCAGTTCGCGCTCCTCAAGGAGGCGGAGCCGGAGCCGGAGACGCCGATGTCGTTCGCCGTGGTCCACGACGACGGCGCGCTCCTCGTGGTGGACAAGCCCGCGGGGCTGCCGGTCCACCCCACCGCCCGCTACTCCGCCCACACGTTCACGACGCTCGCCCGCGAGCGGTTCCCCGATCGCAAGGTGGACCCGGCCCACCGGATCGATCGCGAGACCTCGGGCCTCCTCGCCTGCGGGGTGCGCCCCGAGGTGACGCGGATCCTGAAGCGCGACTTCGCGAAGGGGCGCGTCGCGAAGACGTACCTCGCCCTCGCGCTCGGCGCGCCCGAGGCGGATCGTTTCACGGTCGAGGTCCCGCTCGCGCTCACCGGCGCCTCGCTGGTGCGCGTCCGGATGCACGTCGACCCGGCGGGCCTCGCCTCGGTGACGGAGTTCGAGGTGCTGGGACGGCGCCGGACGCCCGACGGCGCCGCGGTGGCGCTCCTCGCCTGCCGTCCGCGCACCGGCCGGCAGCACCAGATCCGCGCCCACCTGCACCACGCCGGCCTCCGGATGGTGGGGGACAAGATCTACGGGCCGGACGAGACGATCTTCGATCGGTTCACCAGGGGTGAGCTGACGGACGAGGACCACGCGGCGCTCCGCCTCCCGCGCCACGCGCTCCACGCCTGGCGGCTCGAGCTGCCGCACCCGCTCACCCGGGCGCCGCTCCTCGTCGAGGCGCCGCTCCCCGCCGATCTGGGGGAGTTCTGGGACGGTTGCGCGGACGCGCAGGAGGGACGACATGCCGCTTCTTGACGTGATGGGCCTCATGACGGGGCTCGTCGGGTTCAGCCTGGCGGCCGCCGGCCTCGCGCTCGCCCTCCTCGCCTCGATCCGGATGCTCTGGGTCGTTCGCAAGCCGAACAAGGGCCGGATCGCTCGCGGGATCGCCGTCGCGGGGCTCGTGCTCTTCCTGTGCGGGGCGCTGCTCTTCACGGTGCAGGAGGTGGACACGCCTGCGCTCAAGGCCGCGTCCGACCGCTCCGCGTACTATCTCGCCGCGGCAGCGGTCCTCCTGGCGGTCTTCGTCGGATACCGATCGGCGCGGCGGCGGCCGGTGCGGGCGAAGCGCGCGGAGCCCGCGGAGCGTGCCGCACCCGTGGAGCCCGCTGCGCCTCAGGGGCCCGCCACGCCGGAGCCGCCGCAGGCCTCGCAAAGCTAGCTTCGGCGCCCCGCCCGACGCGCCTCGACCGCCTCGGCCTTGCTGATGCGCGCGCGCTGCTTCACCGCCAGCACGTAGAACCGTTCCCGCAGCGCGGCGGCCTCCGCCTCGGGGAGATCGCCGTGCCGGCCGCGCTCCGCCACCCGCCGCTCGACCGCGTGGGCGATCGAGATCGCGGCCGCCACCGAGACGTTGAGCGACTGGACGAAGCCGCGCATCGGGATGACGTACTGCGCGTCGGCGAGCGCGAGCGCGTCGGCCGAGACGCCGCGGTGCTCGTTGCCGAAGACGAGCGCGACCTTGCCCGCGAACGAGAGCGCGTCAAGCGTTCGCGAGCCGGGACCGAGGTGGGTGGCGTAGATGACGAACTCCTGGGCCCGGAGGTGCTCGAGGCACTCGCGCGTCGTCTTCCAGCGGTGGACGTCGAGCCACTTGTCGGCGTTCTGGCTCACCTTCTTGTTCCGGTCGTAGGGCTTCATCACGCCCTCGACCACGTGCAAATCCTGGACGCCGAAGGCCTCGCAGGTCCGGAGCACGGCGTTCACGTTCTGCGGATCGCAGAACGCCTCCATCACCAGGGTGAGCGTGCGGGTGCGGTTCGCGACGACCTCGTCGATCCGCGCCTTCCGCTCCGGGACGAGGAAGTCGGGGGCGCCGAGCCTGGGGCGGGGAGGCTCGCGATCGCCCCGGCTCACGCCTTGACCCTCGGCTTGTTCAGCTTCCGGGCCTGGCCGGCGCGCCGCGGCTCCGCGTGCTTGAAGACCGCGCGGCCGACGGCGTCCACGAGCGCGTCCATCCCCTCGCCCGTGACCGCCGAGACGAGGTGCACCTTGACCGGCTTCTTCCGCTTGCCCAGGAGCTTCGCGAGCTTCTCGCCGGCCGCGCGCGACTCGGGGATGTCGATCTTCGTCACCGCAACGATCTGGGGCTTCTTCGCCAGCTCGGGCGAGTAGAGCGCCAGCTCCTCGTCGATGGCGTCGAGGTCGTGCTTCGGGCTCCGCCCCGGCTCGGGGTTCGCGCCCTCGATGAGGTGCACGAGCACGCGGCAGCGCTCCACGTGGCGCAGGAACTGGTGGCCGAGGCCGGCGCCGGCGTGGGCGCCCTCGATGAGCCCGGGGATGTCGGCGACGACGAAGCTCCGCTCGCCGCGCCAGGAGACGACGCCGAGGTTCGGGGTGAGGGTGGTGAACGGGTAGTCGGCGATCTTCGGCCGGGCGCGCGAGATGCGGGCGATGAGCGTGGACTTCCCCGCGTTCGGATACCCGATGATGCCCACGTCGGCGAGGAGCTTCAGCTCGAGGACGAGGTCCTTCTCCTCGCCCGGCGTGCCGTCCTCCGCGTACCGGGGCGCCTGGTTGGTGGAGGTCGCGAAGTTCATGTTGCCGAGGCCGCCGCGGCCGCCCTTCGCGATCACCACGCGGTCCTCGGACCCGGCGAGGTCCACGACGACCTCGCCCGTCCGCGCGTCCTTCACCACCGTGCCCGGCGGCACCCGGAGGACGAGATCCGGCCCGTCCTTGCCGTTCATGTCCGAGCCGCCGCCGCCCTCGCCGTTCCGCGCCCTGTGTTCGCGCACGTACCGGTAGTCGAGCAGCGTCGAGAGCTGCGGGTCCACCGCGAGCACGACGTCGCCGCCCTTCCCGCCGTCGCCGCCGGCGGGGCCGCCCCGCGGGATGAACTTCTCCCGCCGCCACGCCACGGCGCCGTCGCCGCCGTCGCCGGCCTTCACGCGGATCCGGACCTCGTCGACGAACTTCATATCTCACGGGGGCTGCGCCCCTCCCCCCAGCTTCGCTGGGGCCCCCCTCCTGGCAGTCGGGCAGTTCGTTCCATGGCCGTCAAACGAAACGCCGCGCACCCCGAGGGGCCCGCGGCGTTCAGATCGGCTCGCGCGAGGTCGCGCTAGCCTTCCACCACCGAGACGATCTTCCGATCGCCGCGCGTGCGCGTGTACTTCACCTTGCCGTCCACCTTGGCGAACAGCGTGAAGTCCTTGCCCATGCCGACGTTCTTGCCGGGGTGGACGAGCGTGCCGACCTGGCGGACCAGGATGTTGCCGGCGACGACCTTCTCCGAGCCGTACACCTTGATGCCGCGGTGCTGCCCGGGGGAGTCGCGCCCGTTCCTGGAGGAGCCCTGACCTTTTTTGTGAGCCATCTCTTGCCTGCCTTCCGCGTCTCGCGCTGCCGCCGGGGCTACGCCCGGACCGACGTGATGAGGACCTCGGTGTAGGGCTGCCGGTGGCCGCGCTTCTTGGTCCAGCCTTCCTTCTTCTTGCGGAAGTGGATCACCTTCCGGTGCTTGCCCTGGGAGACGATCTCTCCCTCGACGGCCGCGCCGTCCACGACCGGCTTCCCGATCTTCGCGGCGCCGTCGCCGCCGACGAGCAGCACCTCGAAGTTCACCTTGCCGCCGAGGTCGCCGGTCAGCTTCTCGATCTTGACGCGGTCGCCCTGGGCGACGCGATACTGCTTTCCGCCGGTCCGAATCACCGCGTACATCGCCATCTCCTCGGAATCTGGGGAGGAAACGCCGGCTTCCGCGCGTGGTGCAAGTGCGCCGGCCGGGCCTCCGGAAGGGCGGTCATATACGATCCCGCCGCCGGCGTTGTCAAGGATTCCCGGGGCTTGGGCGAGGTCGCGGCAGGCGAGGGAGTTCGCGGGGTTGCGGCGGTGGCTCGGCCGGCTCTGTGCGGCGGCGGGCGGCCCACCACGCCGAGTAGGACTCGAGGTACGTGTAGAACACCGGGGTCACGAACAAGGTCAGCGCCTGCGAGAAGACGAGGCCCCCGACCACCGCGAGCCCGAGCGGCTGGCGCGCCTCGGCCCCGGAGCCGATCCCGAGCGCGATGGGGAGCGTGCCCACGAGCGCGGCGAGCGTCGTCATCATGATGGGCCGGAACCGGATCGCGCAGGCGTCGAAGATCGCCGCGCGCGGCGTCCGCCCCCGACGCCGCTCCTCGATCGCGAAGTCCACCATCATGATGCCGTTCTTCTTCACCAGGCCGACGAGGAGGATCACGCCGACGAAGGCGTAGATCGAGAGCTCGGTGCCGAAGGTGAGCAGGG